>NZ_JBFHKV010000140.1:0-11586 GCF_041595215.1 Stieleria sp.
ACCGCGAACGGAGCTCGGGGGGCAGAGGAGTCGACGCTGCCGGCGGGACGAACAGACCCGACCGTCACGACAACAGGACTCTGAACGCTATGAGCGCATCGGGCGGTCGGTCACCGCTGTTGCGATGCGTAGTGGGAATCCCCCTGCCAGGTCGTCGGATTGTGCGACCTGGACGCATTACAGCGATGCTCAATTCCCAAAGGGATCGCCGCCGAAGGGATCGTTTCCGGCCTCGGCGGGTGCACCAAAGGGGTCGGCCATTTCAGCACCACCGGCACCGAAGGGGTCCGCCGCGCCGGCCCCGAAGGGGTCTCCGCCGGCGCCGAACGGATCGGTTGCCGGGACGGCCGGCATCGCGGCTTCGGGTGCATCGGCTTCCTCCGCAGCGTCCTCCGGATCACCGCTATCGGTCGATCGTCGGATCGTCGGGCTTTCGGCGCCGATCGCTCGCAGACACTGGACCGTTCCGACGGAATTGACCAGGTACAACCGATCGGTGCTGCGATTGACGAGCAACTTGATCGGCTTGAGCGAATTGTCGATGTCGACGATTTTTCCGGCTTCCAAATCAATGGCGGCAAAGCTTTGGCTGAGCAGTCGGACGAAGAGCAGATTGTCGAACCCGCCGATGATCTCGTCGACATTCGGGATCGCTTGATCCCAAACGCCCAAGCCGGTCTTTTCGTCGATGGCGAAGAGGTTTCCGTAAGCGGACGGCAACAGCACAAGGCCGTTGACCAGGAACGGAGCCTTGTAGAACGGTTCACCGTACGGATGACTCCACAACACGCGTCCGGTTCGCGTCGCGCGCAAGCCGTAGACTTGCCCCGATTCACTGCCGAAGAAAAATCGATCGCCGTCAGCCGAGGCGATTCGTCCGCTGACGATTCCATCGGTGTTCAAACGGAACAAGACCGAAGGTTCGCCGGAAAGTTCCATCACGTAGACGAAACCGCGATCGGTTGCCCACGCGATTTTCGAGGAGGTCGGCGATTTGGTCGGCGGCTCGAGCGCCAACCCAGAGACGATTTCCATGAACGGGTCACGGGTGATGTCCCGCAGCGGGTAGCCCTCGACACCGTTGCGGATGGTCGGCACCAACGAAAAATCGCCGGCGTGGATCGCGCCGTAAAGCGGCATGCTGGTCGTTCGCACCGTGGTGATCGGTTCGCCGTTGGTCGCGTCGATCTTGATCAGGTTGCCGCCGTTGGTAATCGTGACAAATTGATCGTCGATTCCCATGCGTCCATAGTTCAGCTGCCCGTCGCCGACCTGTGTCATCCAGATCGGAGTCCCGGTTTCGGCATTGCGGCATTCCAGCGTCCCATTATTGGCCGCGGTGTAGAGCTTGATACGGGGCAACGTTTTGGACGTGATCGACAGATCCGGGTATCGCCGCGCCATCATCGTCACTTCGCGTCGGGCCAGCCGCTCGGCTTCCTCTTTGCCGATCGCCAGTCCATCAGAGCCGATTTGATCGGTGGGAATCCGAAACAGCACCTTCGACTCTTGGCCCTCGGTCGCCTTGGTCACCACCTCGACAAATTCTTGCGCGTCGGCCTCGTGGACGATGATCTGCTGATCGACGATGGATCCGGCTCCGGCAGGGATGCGCATTTGCCGCCGCCACACCTCTTCCAATCCCAAACGAACCGCGGTCCGGGGCGACATCAATTCCTCGGCGTTGCAATCGACCGGCGCGCCGATCTGCGGCGCAAAGGCGAACAAGACCATTACTGAAAGAATGGTGTTTCGTTTCATCATTAACAGTGGAAGAAGAGGATGGATAGGCTTTCAAAGCGGCGGCGAGACCCGCCGAAATGGCTCCGCAGAGGGGTTGCCCAACGATGGTCGTGGCGTTCCCGCTCCTAAATTCTAGTCGATTCGTAACGCTTGGCCATCGAAAGCTTGCCTTTTGCACCGCGTTCTCCCGCCGTCAGAGCGATTCTGATGCCCTTGGGCGTGTTTTTCATTCCGGCGGCGACGCGATTTCGTCCCAACAGGGAAACCCGAGCCGCTCCTGTTCGATCAACGCCGCCTTGAGTTTTTGAAACGACTCCGAGGCGAGAGCGGTGCCGGTATCGCCCGAGAGAAACTCCGCCACGCGTCCCCGCTGGGTGATCGAGAGGCGATAAACACTGGTGCTCAGCGACATCCAATTGAGAAGCTCGGCCGCCAACGCCGCCGTCCGGCAGCCCCGCTCGGCTGCGAACTCCGCCAGCATCTGCCGCAACTCCGCCGCGGCCTGCGACGACGTCCGACGCAGCAACCCGCCGAATCGCGGGGCCTGGGGTGCATAGCGGGCAGCCATCAGACGGACCAACACTCGCGTGGCCCGTTTTCGCAGCGATGCGGACGTGACGCCGGATGCGACGCGTTCGTAGCGGGCCTGATCGTGGGGCAAGTCCAATCGCTGCAGCACCACACAAGTCTCTTCGGCGTCGAACCCCGCTCGCTCGATCGCGGCATGAATCTGACGCAACTGGAACTCGCGTTCCTCCTGCTCTTCAACCCAACCATCGTTGCCAGGGCCAGAAACGTTGCCCGGGCCGGAAACGCCGTCGCCCTGACCGACCGAGGGCTCCAGCCAATCATGGCAGACGTCCAGTGACACCTCGCGACGACCGCAGCGCATCACCTCGGCGATCCGACGCATCGAATCGCGACTGAATTTCGCGCGATGACGCGTCAGAAAGTCAATCACGACGGCATCCGATTCTTCGGCCGACAATTGCCGCCCCCGCTGCATCGACGCCCGCTGCAGCACCCATTGCATCTGCGGCACCAAGCGGCCGGCGGACAAGGGCAGCCCGAGTTGCCGGGCATACGCTTCACCACGCAGATTTTTGACCGATTCCCGCAGTGACTTTTCCAAGTAGGTCACAAACTTGGTGCGTCGCGATGCGTCAAACAACAGCAGCGAACGCCCCAGCACCGGCCCGAGCCGATCGGTGTCCACGCCGGACGATTCGGCGACCGCTTGCAACATCGGTTGGAAATCCGAGTAGAGTTTCCAAAACGATTCGACCGCCTGCTCTTTGATCGACTCGTACGCTCGACGTCGTTTGTTGCCCAGCGAC
Organism: Stieleria sp.; assembly: GCF_041595215.1. Classification (NCBI taxonomy): domain Bacteria; kingdom Pseudomonadati; phylum Planctomycetota; class Planctomycetia; order Pirellulales; family Pirellulaceae; genus Stieleria; species Stieleria sp. Next base: position 3,081 of record NZ_JBFHKV010000140.1, read on the forward strand.
AGCACCCTGGAATCGAGAAACGGAAACACTTCGGGCAGATAATGAAACCGTTCCGACCGCCCCTCACGGTCGTCGTCGTGGACCAGTCGGGATGCGGTTCGGAAATCGATCCCGAAGGAATTTCGCAAACCGACCTTCAACACATCCAGGCGATCAAGATGCCGCTGGAGCGATGATCGAGCCCCGCCGATCACAGGCTCGATATCGGATTCATCGGTGGTGGATTCTGTTTGCATCGCAACTCTCCACGTCGAACAACCATCCAATGGCTCGACAACGAAACGTTCGGGAGGAACCGTTCCATGCTAACAGAGTCGATGCGACGGCACCAACACTTTGCGTTTGGGGCATTGGTATCGACACAAGTCGCCTTTTGCCCAAAGGGCATGCATATCCCTAGCCTGGGGCAAGCAAACCGAGCGTTTGCGATGGTTGCGCCACCCCAGGGACCTTATGGCAACGAGGAAAAACTTGGCCAACGGCCATGCACAACCTTCGCATTTGACGAGGCATTTGTGCATGGCCGTTGGCCAATCCCTCCCGTTCTCGTTTGCGGACCTTGGGCGATGCCCAAGGCTATGGATGTAAACGGCCGTTGGCCGAAACCATCCACTCTGAACGGACCTGACATGCAAAACATGTGTAGAGACCAACGCTCTGCGCCAGCGTGACGTGACTTCAGGCGGGATCGATCTTATCCACGATGGATTCGAACGAGCCGCTCGCCAAACGCGTGGTGACTCGTTCGCCGATCTCGAGCCGTGAAGCATCGCTGATCGCATTGCCGTCGCAGTCGCTGGTCACGCTGTAACCTCTGGCCAGCGTGTTCAGTGGCGACAGCGCCGCGAGACTTGCTGCCAGGGTTGCGACGTTGGATTTGGATTGCTGCAAGCGGCGATCGATCGCTTGCTTGGCCCGTTGATCGAGTTCATCGACCAACCGCGACCGCAGGTGCACCATTTCCATCGGCTTGGACATCGCCGGATGGTTGGCCAATGTGTCCAGTGCAACCTGTCGCCGCTCGAGTTCGTATTGCATCACCCGATGAAGTCGGCGAGATAAATCGTTGACGCGTTGAACAATCCCCGACCGATCGGCGAAGACTTTCGTGGCCGCGTCGGTCGGAGTCAGGGCTCGAACGTCGGCGGCCAAGTCCGACAGCGTCACGTCGACTTCGTGGCCGACTGCCGACACCGTGGGGACCGGGCATTGGGCGATCGCACGCACGACCGCTTCTTCATTGAAACACCAAAGGTCTTCCAAGCTGCCGCCGCCGCGTGCGACGACGACGACATCCAGCTTGGGCCGCACCATCGCTGCGGCTTCTAAACCACGGACGATCGTTTCGGCCGCGCCGCTGCCTTGAACTTGGGCCGGGATCACAAAAATCTCCGCACCGATCATGCGGTTTTCCGCGGCGACCAGAAAGTCGTGAACCGCCGCGCCGCTGGGGCTGGTGATCACGCCGATCCGACGCGGATGACTCGGCAACGGCTTCTTGCGTTCATAGGAAAACAGCCCCTCGGCGTTCAGACGTGCTTTCAATTTTTCGAAAGCCAACTGAAGCGTCCCGACGCCTTGCGGCTGGGCTTTGCGGACGACGATCTGGTAGGTGCCGCGGACGGTGTAGATTTCCAGCCCGCCGAAACACAGAATGGACTGGCCGTTTTCCAAATCGAACTTCAAACGCGATGCCACGTTGCGCCACATCACGGCACGGATTTGCGAGTCGTCATCCTTGAGCGTGAAATAGATGTGTCCGCTGCGTGGCTTGGCCACGTCGGTCACTTCGCCTGCCACCCACATCATCGGGAACGTGCCTTCGACGACCGCCTTGAGCTGATGGTTCAGCTCGCTGACGGAAACGGCTTGTGTCAGAGCGTCCGATTCGGATCCAAATGATTCATTCAACGTGTCGGCCACTCACCGGAAAAAACTTCGGTGGCCGGTCCCGTCATCATCACGTGATCGGATTGCTCGATCCACTCAAGCGTCAGATCACCCCCGAGCAAGTGATTCAAAATCTTTCGCTCCGTCCGCCCGGCCAACACGCCGGCGACACAGACCGCCGAGGCGCCGGTTCCGCAGGCCCAGGTTTCGCCCGAGCCGCGTTCCCAGGTCCGCTGACGAACTTCGGTCGGGGACAGGACTTCGACAAATTCGACGTTGATGCGGTTGGGGAAACGCGGGTCGATTTCGATTTTCGGCCCCAACCCCAGGACCAACTCGTCGCTCGCTTCTTCGACGAAAATCACGCAGTGGGGATTCCCCATCGACACACAGGTCACTTCCAGTGTTTGCCCGGCGAACTCGACCGGGACAGCAATGACACGTTGGTCGTCGCGGGCGGTGGGGATCGTCGTCGGGACCTTGGGCCCGACCAATTCGGGCACGCCCATGTCCACCGTGACTTGATCGACCAACCCGTCGCTGCCCACCGAAAGCGCCAGATCCAGCACACCAGCACCGGTTTCAATTTTGAGAGCGTCCCGCTTGGCGATGCCGTGGTCGTAAACGAATTTGGCGACGCAGCGAATTCCGTTGCCGCACATTTCGCTTTCGCTGCCGTCGGCATTGAACATCTGCATCCGCGCGTCGGCCGAATCGCTGGGGCGAATCAGGATCAACCCGTCGCCGCCGACACCGAAGTGTCGATGGGCGATCTGGCGAGCCAATTCGGGAGCGTTTTCGGGGGCGGATTGGGAAAAACAATCGACGTAGACGTAGTCGTTGCCGGCGCCGTGCATTTTGGTGAATTTCATGTCGGTCATGCTAAAACACCGACGCCAAAAAACAAACCGGGGTTCGCAAGCTGGAAGCTTACGCCACTTTGGGGCCGCGGAAGGCGGCCAGGATCTTGCGGACGGCGAGCGGAAAAATCCCCAGCAGGGCGAACGCGACCGTCAGTTGCAACAACTGGGAGGGGGTGAACACGGCACTGACGTCTTCTTTGGCCAACACACTTAAATTGGGAACGCGAGATCCGGCGTAAACGTAGACCACGGTTCCGGCCAGCATCCCCAGCTGGCTGACCCACCAAAACGTCCGCACCCGGATCGGCGTCAGCCCCATCACCAGATTGATGACGAAAAACGGGACCGCGGGAATCAACCGCAGCGTGAACAGATAAAAGGCGCCTTCTTCGGCGAGTCGTTTCTGAAACGTTTTCATCGACTCCCCGTATCGCGACTGGACCGCATCACGCAACAAATAGCGGCTACTCAGAAACGCGGTCGTCGCCCCGGCGGTGGAGGCGAAACTGACCAACACCAGGGCGCGGGCGAATCCGAAATACCATCCATAGACCAAGGTCAGCGCCGCGGCCCCGGGCAGCGACAATCCCGTGACGGCAACGTAAACGCCGAACGCAATCGCATAAACTGCGACCGGATGCTGGTCTTGAAACGCTCGCAGCTGGGATTCGCGTTGGGCGAGCGTCGCTAGCGAAATCACGTCCCGATACAGGAAGCCCACCGACAGGATCACCACAGCCAAGATCGCAAAGGCGATCAACTTCCATTTCGATCCCGACGGTTTCTCGGAAGCGTCGTCTGGCGTCTCGGGTTGGTTCATGGAGATTTGTGTCGGGGAGGAGGTGATGCTGATTGTTAGCGGCAGGGCGCGAGCCCTCCGGTCTTTCACGGTATCTTCATGCTGATACCGGACGGCTCGCGCCGTTCCGCTAACACCCACGGTTATTTGTTGGCGGCCAGCCGCGATAAACAGAGCCTATCCCAGCCTATCCCACTGGAAACCGGAGATGGGTGTTGGCCCGGCTCGTCCGCCAATTCGATGTGATTGCCTGCTCCTGGCGGAACGTGATCGTCGGTGGGCATTGGCCACTGTAGCTGGCCCGGAGATCAACCAGCTACAATCACGCTTCCCCCTTGCCAGAGATCTTTGCCCATGAATCGTTACGTTCCGACTGCATTGACACTTGCCGCCGCGCTGGTGCTCAGCGTCGCGGCATCCCGGCACGCCGTCGCGGGAACACCGGTCTACGTCGGTGATAACAAAGCCAAGTTGGTTCCGATGCACACCATCGATCATTCGAGCTGGAACAAGTTGCTGGCAAAGTATGTCGATTCAGACGGGCGAGTCGATTACAAGCGATGGCACGCTAGCGGACCAGACCAAACGTCGCTCGACAATTACCTGAAACATCTTTCCACCGCTTCGATCGCCGCGGACGAGAAAACCACGCATGCCCATCGGCTGGCGTTTTGGATCAACGCCTACAACGCATTGACCATCAAGGGCATCTTGCGAGAGTACCCGACGACCAGCATTCGCAATCACACGCCCAAGCTGTGGGGATACCACATCTGGCATGACTTGAAATTGCACGTCGGCCATCAACCGTTTTCGTTGGACGAAATTGAACACCAGGTGTTGCGTAAGATGGGCGAGCCACGGATCCATTTTGCGATCGTGTGCGCGTCGATCGGTTGCCCTCGCCTACTGAATGAAGCCTACGTCCCCGAGCGTGTTGACGAACAGTTGACGACCAACGCGAAAGACTTTTTCTCACGCAGCCAAAACTTTCGCCACGACGTTTCGGGAAAACGATTTTATCTGTCGGCCATCTTGAATTGGTTCGGCGAAGATTTTGGCGACGGCCAGTCGGAAGTGTTGCGGCGGATCGCCGGTTGGTTGCCCGATTCGACGGCCCAACGCGCCGCGTTGGGCAATGCCGTCAGCATTGCTTACCTGGATTACAATTGGCAGCTGAATGCTCAATCGGCTCAATGACGATCCCCGCATCGCGATACAGTCGATTGAACTCTTTGATGAACGCCGCCTGATCTTTCATCGGCAACCTCATCGGGCCGACGGGGTGATCGTTGCGATAGACCGCCGCTTCACAGGGGATCGCCGTTCGATTGCTACTGCTCATGATTCACGCGGTGGAAGGTGCACGCGGTGGGATCGGGCGGAAAAAGGGGACGGAATCTCCGCGTGGGGCTCAATCGGCCTGACCGCGATAGACCGACGACGGATGGGGGAACCCGAGTCGTTTGTCGACGCGATTGTAGACCGGCAAGCCCGACTGATAGCGTCTTAAGTTGATCACGGCCAGAGCAGTCGAATCGTCGACACGCCGAGCGGATTGCGCGCCCACGTGCGGCGAGATCATGACTTTCGGGTCGTCCCACAACAAACTCTCCGGCGGCAACGGTTCCACTTCCGTCACGTCCAATCCCGCGCCGGCCAAGTGACCGCTGGCCAACGCCTCGCACAACGCTTTCTCTTGCACCACCGATCCGCGGGCGACGTTGATCAAGTACGAACCACGCTTCATCGTCGCGAAACGTTCGGCATCGAACACACCCTTGGTGTCCCCGTTGAGCGGCAACGTCAGAATCACAACATCGCTTTCGCCGAGCAGCCGATCGAGTTGGTCGGCCGGCCAAAGCTCCGAAACCTCTGCCGGACGATCGACGGGGTAGAAATCGGTGGCGATGATGCGAACGTCCCAGGGGGCCAGCACGCGCGCGAGAAAGCGACCGTTTCCGCCCAGGCCGACGATCCCGACGGTTTTGCCACGCAGATCATCGGTGGGCAACCGCACGAATTCGCGTTTCGCTTCGGCGCGAAAAAACAGCGGAGCGCGGCGGATCACGCCAAACAAGAGCGAAAACGTTTGCTCGGCGACTTGGGGGGCAAACAAACCCGACGCGCTGCTGACCACGATCTCGTCGGATTCGATCACGCCGGGGACCAGACAATGATCCAGCCCCGCCGCCGAAGACTGAATCCAACGCAGCTTACCCGCCTGCAGCACACGATCCCAATTCACCGGGACTTTGGCGTGACCGATAAAGATGTCCGCCGTCGGCAGCAGCTCATCGATCCGTTCTTGGCCGGCGTTGACCACTTCAAAATCAGGCGCCGCGGCTTGAATCTGGTCGATATGTTTCTTGCCGACGGGATAACACAGGACGATTCGCATGGGGCGGGTCCGAGGAGAGGCATTCGCGTGAGCTGCGATTATCTACCAGTCCATCCGTTTGCTCAATCCGACGCGATGGTTTGGGGGGAGATCACTCGTCCGTGCGGGATGTCGAAGTTGGGAGAGGAAGATTCTGGGGTAGGAAGATTTTGTGTGTAGGAAGATTTTCGTCTTTGCCACTGGACGGCGGAACGGGCAGTCTTGCAGACGTTGTCGACACTTCGATGGTACAATGACGTTCCCTCCCACTCCCCACCTCGCAACGATCGCCCATGAATCAAAGATTCGCCACCTTGCTGGCCTGGATGTGCTGCTGCGGCATGTCCGTTGCTCAAGAAAACGCGACCGATAGTAGTGATATCGACTTCGCCAGCCAGGTCCGTCCGATCTTGTCCGATGCCTGTTTCGCCTGTCACGGGCCGGATGAAGAATCGCGTGAAGCGGATTTGCGTTTGGACGATCCCGATTCCGCGGTCGCAGTCATCCAGCCCGGCGACGCCTCGGCCAGCGAGCTGTATGCCAGGTTGGTCGAAACCGATCCCGAGTTAAAAATGCCTCCGCCGGAATCGGGCAAGACACTCGACGCGTCACAGATCGACGTCTTGAAACGCTGGATCGACCAGGGCGCCGCGTACGAAACCCATTGGGCATTCGTGCCACCGGCTCGCCCGGAAATCCCCCCCGTCGAACGGGAATCATGGGTGAACAATCCGATCGACGCGTTTGTCGCTCGCAAACTCGAATCCGAAGGGTTGTCGCCTTCGCCGGCCGCCGACAACCGCACGCTCATCCGCCGTCTATCGTTGGACTTGACCGGGCTGCCCCCGGAACCGGACTTTGTCGCGACATGGGACAAACGTCTTCAAGAGAACGGTGAGACGGCGTACCAGAATCTGGTCAGCCGGTTGCTTCAGTCGAATCACTATGGCGAACACTGGGGGCGTCTGTGGTTGGACGCGGCCCGCTATGCCGACTCCGACGGGTACGAAAAAGACAAACCCCGCGAAGCCTGGTTTTACCGTGACTGGGTCGTCGATTCGTTCAATGCCGATCGCCCCTACGACGATTTCATCATTCGCCAAATCGCCGGCGACCTGCTGCCCGATGCCACACAAGCCGATCACGTCGCCACCGGATTCCTCAGGAATTCGATGGTCAACGAGGAAGGCGGCGCCGATCCCGAGCAGTTCAGGATGGAAGCGATGTTTGACCGAATGGACGCGATCGGCAAATCCATCCTGGGGCTGACGATTCAATGCGCACAGTGCCACACGCACAAGTATGACCCGATCGAGCAGCACGAGTACTACGGAATGTTCGCGTTCCTCAACAACACGCATGACGCGATCGTGCCGGTTTACACCGACAGTGAACTCGAACGCCGCCAGCAAGTGCTGCGGCAGATCGAAGAACAGGAGCGTTTGATCAAGCAAGCGATGCCCGACTGGCGCGAGCAGATGCACCGCTGGGCGAAAGAAGTGGCGTCACGGGGCGAACCGAATTGGACGGCGACCGAACTGTCGTTCTTGGACACGGCGCTGAGCGGATCGAAATTTCAACCCCAAGGCGATGGGTCGTATTTGTGCCAAAGCTATGCGCCGACAAACTTCAAACCGCAAGGCACTGGCACCTTTCATGGCAAGCGGCTGACGGGACTGCAATTGGAATTGCTGACACACCCGAATCTTCCGCGTGGCGGACCGGGACGAAGTGTCGACGGGACGTGGGCGCTGAGCGAATTGACGGCCGACGTCGCATTGTCTGGCGCCCCCGAACAATCGACGCGAATCAAATTCAGCCGCGCCGTCGCCGATCGCTCGCCGGCGGTCGCGGAGTTGAAACCGCGGTACGACAACAAGAAGGACCAGAAACGCATCACCGGCGGCATCGACTTTGCCATCGACGGCGACGAGACGACCGCCTGGACCAACGAAGTCGACACGCCGCTGAGCAACATCTCGCAAACCGCATGGTTTGAATTCGACCAGCCGATCGAAATCCCCGACGGACAACACGCCATCGTCACCGTCCATCTGGCCCAGCGACACGGCGGATGGAACAGTGACGACAACCAGACTTTCAACATCGGACGTTTTCGCGTCTCGCTGACCGCAGACGCGATCCCGGAATTTGATCCGCTGCCCCAGGCCGTCGCCACATTGATTCAGCAGGCACCGGACCAATGGACGCCGGCGGAGGAAGCAACGCTGTTTTCTCATTGGCGGACCACCGTGGCCGACGCACAACCGCACAACGACGCGATCGAGCAGGCGTGGAAATCGCATCCCCGTGGCACCACGCAATTGACCTTGGCCCGACGCGACCCGCCGCGGACGACCTCGTTGTTGGCGCGGGGTGATTTCCTGAGCCCCGTCGAAGAAGTCCAGCCGCACGTCCCGGCGTTTTTGCATCCGTTGCAAACGAGCGCCGAACCGAGCATCACCGAGCCCAAGCGATTGCAGTTCGCTCGGTGGTTGGCCTCGGACGAATCTCCGACCACGGCCCGATCGATCGTCAATCGAATTTGGCAAGCGTATTTCGGAGTCGGCTTGG
>NZ_JBFHKV010000141.1:0-11578 GCF_041595215.1 Stieleria sp.
ACCGACAACGATGGAAACTACTCCATCGACGGCATGCCGATCGATCGCCCCTTGCGCATCAGTACCTATTCCCACAAGACTTCGGGTGGGGCTTCGTGGGAGACCCACACGGTGTCGATCGGTACGGCGGAAATCGCGGAAGTCGATTTTTCTGTCGATGGTGATCACGCGGCACCGCCCGAAACGGACTCGCCCGGTATTCGCGCGCTCTCGTCCGACGATCCGGATCCCGGCCGAGGGGCGATACGTGGCCGCGTGTTGCTGCCCGGCGGAGAACCGGCGACGGAGTTTGAACTGTCGTTCCAGTGGCCGCGTGATTGGCAGCCGGGTGAAGAGATTATCAGCGGTGGTCCAGTTGGAAACGCGTGCTTGTTCACTCCGGCCGATGGCCGTTTTGAATTCACGGGGCTGAAAAAAGGCGGGACGTACCGACTCGTCGCCGCCGCGCCTGGATACCAAGACGCCGTCGTGTCGCGAGTACACGCGGTGGCGCTCGCGGACCTGGAATCAGCCGCCTTGATCAATTTGCAACTGAAGCCGGCGAGCGATGCAGTCATCACGGTAATCGATCAGGCGGCGCAACCCATTCCAGGAGCGGATGTCTGGTTGGTGCCCGAGGACCCGAAGCGTCCGCTCGATGCGCACCCGATTGTCCGTCGGCGTCTGCACGGAAAATCGGATGCGGACGGGAACGTTCAATTCTCGGCGATCCCATTTGCCGACGGAGTCTTGATTGTTGAAAAGGAAGGCAAGGGAACGGAGCAACTCGCATGGAACGGAACGAACACGACCGTCACCCTGTCGAGTCCGGCCGACCTGAAGGTCCAGCTCTCACGCCCAGGCAGTCGCGCCGAACCTGTGAATGTCTTCCTGCAACGCATCGGAAGCAACCGTCTGAGCGCCCAGACGGCGAAAGCCGGTGAGAGGGAGGTGGTGTTTGAAAACATCACCTCGGCCGAGTACAAGGTTTCAATCGAGTCGAACGATTACCTGCTAAGCGACGGCACCTGGGAACAGGAGATCGGCAGGGTGGAACCCGGCAGCATGAAAGTGGTCACGTTGAAGTTGAAACCGCGTGAAAAATAGGTCTTGGCAGGAGGAACTGTGATGCGGGGAGGTGGCAAAACGATGGTGGCAGGAGGGTGGGAGGAGAGATGGCAGAATGATACGGGGCAGAATGATGAAGAGCAGGATACGTGGCGTATCCTGCTCAGGCTTGATCGCTGAGCATCATTCTGCCAACGATCATTCTGCCAACGATCGTCTTGTCAGCGGGCGACGTGGAGATAGCGACCGCCAGGGCTATTGGGCTTGGCGGTTGATCGGTTCGTCGACGACGATGGATTTGGGGAAGTCCGCCGCCTCGTTGCCGCCGCGATCGTCCCAGCGTTTGTTTTGGCTGTTGCCTTTGGGCTGGTTCATCGGGATGTCCATTCCGCCGGCATCTCCGAGCATGGCGTACAGCTTGTTTTCCATTTCTTTGGCCACCGACTTGTAGTCAGGATCATTGATCAGGTTTTTGGTTTCACCCGGGTCGGTCGTCAGGTCATACAGTTCGTCGACGTCCCAAAGGCCGTAATAGGTGATGTACTTGAAGCGATCGCCCCGCAGTGCGAATTGCGTCGGTGACTGCGGAAAGTTTTTCTCCCAGTAATAGACGTACAAGAAGTAGTCGCGCCACGGGGAATCGGGTTTGTTGGGAATGTCCAGGAAACTTTCGCCATCCATGTACGAGGGCGTCTGCAGGCCGGCGGCGTGAAGGATGGTGGGTCCGACATCGATGTTCCCGATCACGTTTTCGATGACTTTGCCGCCTTCAAACAGATTCGGGCATTGCATCATCATCGGGACGCGGATCGACGCTTCGTAAGAAACGCGTTTGTCGATCAAGCCGTGTTCGCCCCACATGAACCCGTTGTCACCCATGTAGATGACCAGGGTGTCGTCGTGCACGCCCATGTCTTTGAGTTGTTGCATCACGCGGCCGACACTGTCGTCGACGGCCAAGATCGATTCGCAATAACGGCGATACAGGTAATCCAAGCCTTTATCGCTGTGGTAAGAGAAATCGATTCCGTGCCAGCTGTTGCGTTGGTCGCGGACCCAGCGCGGGGCATCGTTTTCTGCCTTGATGTTTTCACCGCGGGGCAGGAAGCTGAGGTCGGCGTCGGCGTAGCGCCCTTGGTGTCGCTTGGCGGGCGTGAAGTTGGCGTGGACGGCCTTGTGCGACAGATACAAAAAGAACGGTTCGTCACCATCGCGTTGCTTCAACCAATCGACGGCATAGTCGGTCAGTTCGTCGGTGATGTAGCCTTTTTGTTTGACGCGTTTGCCATTCACGTTGAGCGTGTACTTCGGGCCGGGCGGAAGATAATTGCCTTGGCCGCGAAAGCTGATCCAATGGTCGAAGCCGGGCCGCGGATCATCATGGTCGCCGCCCATGTGCCATTTTCCGATGAACGCCGTTTCATAGCCCGCACGTTGCAGATACTGCGGAAAGAACAGCGTCCCGTCCGGGACCAGGCGATTGTTGTCGATCACACGGTGCTTGTGGGTGTACAGCCCCGTCAAGATGGAGGCTCGACTCGGCGAACACAAGCTGGTCGTGACGAAGGCGTTCTTCAGGTGCGCACCGTTGGCGGCCATCGCGTCCAGGTGCGGGGTTTCCAGAAACGGATGCCCGGCAAATCCCATCGCGTCAAAGCGATGATCGTCGGTCAAAATAAAGACGACGTTGCGCGGTTTGACACCTTCGCGTTGGGGCGTCGCGGGAAGTTCCGCTGACCGTGCTTCAGGGTGCAACAAAAACAGAAACGCCAGCGCGGTGGAAAACGCCGGCGTGAGAAGACGCGTCTGGATGAACATCTTGGGGGCGGGCTCCGAATTCGGCGGGATTAGACCATCGAGAGCCCCGTAGTCTAAACCGAAAGTGGCGTCAGCTTCTAGCTTGCGTTTCGGAGATTCTGGCAGGTGGCTGCTGGGGCAGCCGGGAAGGCAAGCTGGAAGGTTAGGCCGCTGGCTGCTGGGGCAGCCGGGTAGGCAAGCTGGAAGGTTAGGCCGCTGGCTGCTGAAGCAGCCAGAGTTCGCAAGCTGGAAGCGTACGCCACTTTTGGCTAGCGGGTTGGTCGGGTGGCGATGCGTTGGCCTTTGGGACGCAGCACGTAGACCTTCGGATCGTCGACCACAAACGTCGTGCTCCAACGCTGTCCGTCGTCGGCGCTGCAAACGTTGTAGAAAAACGTTCGGAAGCGTTCGGCGCGATAACCGTATGGGAACTGGCTGGTGATGTAGTCGTCTTCGGTCAAGTCATCGACTCCGGGCGAAGCATAATAGTGCACCATTCCGTCGGGGGTGACACTCATGCCCAGAGTCCACCAGCCGGTCGTCGTGATTTGGGGGCCGCGGAAATCACCGCCGCGTTGGTTGCCGCGGACACGCAGGTACGCGTAATCGTGGTCCTTGCGGGTGGTGGACTTGCTTTCGAATTCCACGAACATCCCGGGCCAGTAGACTTCGTTGCCCATTTCTTGGGTGGTGCGTTTGAAGATCCCGACGCCGACTTCTTTGTCGACCATCGCGGTGGTTTCCAACGCCAGTCGGAATCCGAAATGCGGTCCGCTGCGATTTTCCCAGCTCTCCACCGGCGGAAGATAGACACGCGTCGTCACGCTGGGGACTTCGGCGATGTCGATTCGTCGTTTCAGCCGGTATTGGACGTTTGCGACGAAGTCGTCTTGGTGCATGGTGCCGCTTGGCCGGCCGGGAATGCCGGTGAACTTGCTTCGCATCAACAACGCTCCGGTGCTGCCGGGGATTCCGCCCGGCGGAGTCGCCACCCGTTTGACTTCGTCGGGATGCCCGCGTTTGATGCCTTCGTACCAGCGACCGTTGGTGCTACGCCCCATCGGGCCGCGTTGATTTTCGTCGATGTCCTCGGTGCTCTTGGGGTTCCGCGGCACATAACCCCAATTGGGGTCTTCGAAGTCGTCCGAGACGCCAACGATTTCACTGCCGGTGCCGGGGACGACAGGCCGCTGGGCGTTGACGTCGGTTCCTGAATTCGCCAGGCCTGCAAACAAGGTGACAGCGAGGCCTCGGCCGCACCATTTCGAAACGGCGGCGAAGGTTTCCTTGAGCGAGTTTGTCATCGCTTTTTCCGTTGGTTTGGATCAAATCATCAGCATGAAACAACGGAGATCGGCTATCGCTGGGCGGGATGCAATGAAATGCACCCGCGCATGCGGTTGGACGATGGCCTTCCCCCTTGTCAAGATTGATCGGCAACCAATTGGAAGATCTGTAACGGTTTTCCCGATTTCACCGGTGACGCGGGGCGATCCGCGCAAAGCTTGCTCGGCGTTCTGTGGTGGGCTAGGCTGGCGGAATTCAATTCAAAACCTGGATCGAGACCTCGATGCGTTTGACATTCATCCTCCTTTTGGCCTGCGGTTTCAGTTCCCTCGCAAAGGCCAAAACGATCTCGGAGGCGGAGCTGGAGTTTTTTGAGGCGAAGATTCGGCCGGTGTTGGTCGAGCATTGTTATCCGTGCCACAACTCCGTCGACTCGTCCGAGGGGGGATTGGTAATGGATCACCGTGACGCGGTGCTGCGTGGCGGTGACGAAGGCGCGGTCGTCGTCGCAGGCGATCCAGGCGCAAGTCGTCTGATCAAGGTCCTGCGTCACGAAATCGAGGGCCTGGAGATGCCCGAAGGAGGGCCCAAGCTGGACGAATCCATCGTTCGTGATTTTGAAAAATGGATTCGCATCGGGTTGCCCGATCCCCGCGAAAAACCGCCGACCGACGAGGAGCTTCAAGCGTCCCGGTCGTGGGCCGAAAAGTTGGAGCGGCGAAAGCAGTGGTGGAGCTTCCGACCCATCGTTTCCAATGATCCGCCCGCGGACGAAAACGATTCGCCCCATCCGATCGACCGCTTTATCAACCGTGAACTGGAAAGTAGCGGGTTGCAGGCGTCTCCTGCCGCCGATGGTGCGACCCTGGTTCGCCGCTTGTATGTGACGTTGACTGGCCTGCCGCCGTCAGCCGATCAGGCAACGAGCTGGACGCGACGGATCGACGATGCGCCGGATCGTCAGGCGGCCGTCGAAGAACTGATCGACCAGCTGTTGGAGAGTGATCAATTTGGTCCGCGGTGGGCGCGACATTGGATGGATTGGATTCGTTACGCCGAGTCCCACGGCAGCGAAGGCGATCCGCGGATTCAAAACGCCTGGCACTATCGCGACTATCTGATTCGCGCGCTCAACGCAGATGTTCCCTATGACCAGCTGCTGCGGGAACACGTCGCCGGCGACCTGTTGCCTGAACCGAGAATCAATCCGCAGCTAGGGATCAACGAGTCGATCGTCGGGACGGCACATTGGCGGATGGTGTTTCATGGATTCGCGCCCACCGACGCCTTGGATGAAAAGGTTCGATTCATCGACGATCAAATCAATGTCTTTAGCAAAGCTTTCTTGGGTCTGACGGTTTCTTGCGCCCGTTGTCACGATCACAAGTTTGATGCGATCAGCCAGGCCGATTACTACGCGTTGTTCGGTGTCTTGGCCTCGTGCAGACCAGGACGGCAGGTGATCGATCTACCGTCCAAACAAGAACTTCACCGCGAGACGCTGGCGGAATTGAAAACGCAGATCCGCGAATCGGTCGCGTCACAGTGGCTGGTCGAATCCAACGTCGCCACGGAGCGATTGTTGAATTCAGATTCGAAACCCGGCAAGTCGGTCGGCTTGGTCAACGTCTTGCAGGGGCTGCGCCAAAAGGTCTCCGATGGAACACCTTTTCAAACGGCCTGGACCGAGACGGTGGAGTCTCAATTGAATCATCAAAAGATGTATGACGAGTTCTTTACAAACTCGGCAAGCACGCACTGGGATCTGGGAGACGATGATGCACGCTCCCGTTGGTATTCGTCTGGCGTGGGACTGGAGGGAGAAACAGCTGCGGGGCAGTTTTCGATGGACGTCGATGGCGAGGCGGTTTTGTCCGGCATCTACCCGGCAGGCGTCTACACGCACGGGCTTTCGTCGAAGCATCCCGGGCGGCTGACGTCACCCGATTTTAATTTGAAAGACGGCCAGGCGATCTGTGCCGAGGTGATCGGCGCAGGCGACGCCAGTATCCGTTACGTGGTACAGGACTATCCGCGCAGCGGGACCGTGTACCCGGTCACTCGACTCAACGGCGATTGGAAACTGGAGCGGTTCGATCTGTCGTACTGGAGTGGCGACGCGGTTCATCTGGAGTTGGCAACCGCGATGGACGCGCCCTTGTTGACGTCCGACAAGCCGCGGTCGTGGTTTGGCGTGCGGCGAGTCGTCGTGACGGACAATGATCGCGAAGTTTCCAAGCCGGTATCGGAAGCGTTCTTGGCGTTGATCGAGTCTGATCAGGCCGCGGGTGCCGCCGATGCAAGCGAGCACGTTGTGCCAGCCGATTGGTCGCAACTGGAGTCGTTGTTGCTCGCGTCGATTCGACGTGCCGTGGTGGCATGGAAATCGGGCTCGATGACGGACGCACAAGCGATTTTGCTGGACGATTGCATGCGGACCGGTGCGTTGCCCAATGCGTTGGATCGGCTTCCCGAGTTGAAAGCGCTGGTGGACCGATACCGAAAACTCGAAAATGAGATCCCCGTTCCGACACGTGTGCCCGGTTTAGAGGAATCTGAGGGAGTCGACCAGCCGCTGATGGTCCGCGGGAATCACAAGCAACTGGCGGAACCGGTGCCGAGACGATTTCTCGAAGTGATCGATGACCGCGCGTATCAATCGCCGATCAGCGGACGTGCGGAGTTGGCCGAGGATTTGTTGCGGGACGACAATCCGCTGACTCGGCGTGTGATCGTCAATCGCATTTGGCACCATCTGTTCGGCAAAGGGATTGTCTCCACGCCGGACAATTTTGGACGTCTAGGGAATCCGCCCTCGCATCCCGAGTTGCTCGATTGGCTGGCGATTCGGTTCGCCAAGGACGGATGGTCGATCAAGAAATTGATTCGGCTCGTCGTGACTTCGGAAACCTGGCAACGCTCATCGTTGCCACAGCCGGGCGTCGAGAAAGCGGACCCGGAGAATGTGCTGCTGGCTCGAGCGAACGTGCGGCGGTTGGAGGCCGAAGCGATTCGTGATGCATTGTTAAGTGTCTCGGGGCGATTGGACGACCGACAGTTTGGCCCGCCCGTCGGGGCCGCTGCGCCGCGCCGGAGCATTTATGTTCGGGTGATCCGCAATGATTTGGACCCCTTCCTACGCACCTTTGATTTTCCCGAACCGTTCAGCAGCGTCGGCCGGCGGGACGTGACCAATGTTCCCGCTCAGTCGCTGGCGATGATGAATGATTCCCAGATCGCCGGCGTCGCCAATGATTGGGCAAGCCGAGCCCTGGCGGAGGCAGCGTCCGATGGCGACCGCAACGGTATCGTTCACATGTTCCTTGATGCGTTCGGTCGGCAGCCGTCGGATCAGGAAATCGCCCAATCGGAAACGTTCTTGGACGAGATGCGTTTGGTCGTTGCCGAGCGGACACGACAGAGAGCCGAGTTGCAACTGCAGATCAACCAAGTCGAATCGGCGATCGACGCGCGGTGGCAGATGGCCCGCGAGCGGTTGGACGACCAAGCCGAAACCGGCGGCCAGCAGTCAACGGTCGAAGTGCCTTCGCCGATCGGCCGTTGGGACTTCACGACGGGGCTGAACGATCAAGTCGGTAGTGCGAACGTGACGCTGAAGAATGGTGCGCGGCAAACCGAACAGGGGTTGATCGTGACCGGTGGCGGCTATGCCCTGACCGATCCGATCGACGTCCCGCTGTCACAGAAGACGTTGGAGGTTTGGGTGAAGCTGAATGATCTGAACCAGCGCGGCGGCGGGGCGATGACACTGCAATCCAAAAATGGCGTGTTGTTTGACGCGATCGTGTTCGCCGAGCGAGATCGCCGGCAGTGGCTCGCCGGCAGCAACAGCTTCCAGCGCACCGAACCGTTTGGCGGCCCCGAAGAGTCGTCGGCCGATCGCCAGCCGGTCCAGTTTGCGATCAGCTATGATGCGGACGGCCAGATCGTTGGGTATCGCAACGGTCAGCCTTATGGGAAATCGTATCGCAGTCGTGGGCCACTGGCGTTTGCCCCGGGCGAGTCCATCGTCGGGTTCGGGATCCGGCATCTGCCCGCGGGCGGAAATCGCTTGCTATCCGGCACGATTCTGCAGGCGAGGCTTTATGACCGTGCGTTGACGGCGGAACAGATCGCGGCATCGGCGTCAAATTCGGCATCCTTCGTTTCCGAAGCAGTCCTGCTGAAACAACTGACCGAAGCCGAACGAAATGCGATGCAACGGGATCGTGCTTCGCTGGAAGAATTAAACCGTCAATGGAAGTCGATTCCCGCATCCAAGCTCAGCGAGACGGGGCAGGCCTGGTCCGAGTTGGCTCGCGCGTTACTGTCGTTCCAGGAGTTTCTTTATGTTCGCTGATCATCGACCACACCCGCCGCTGCCAATGCGTCGCTCACGCAGGCTGTTTTTGGAACGCTGTTCGACCGGATTCGGTGCCGCGGCGCTGACCGCGATGATGCAGCGCAACGGATGGGGAAACACGGGCGGGGCGGCGCCGGAAGCGGTCTTGCCCGATGACGCCGCGCTGCGAACGTTTCATCACCCGCCCAAAGTCAAACATGTGATTTTTTGTTACATGTCCGGCGGCGTTTCGCACGTCGATTCGTTTGATCCGAAACCTAAACTGGAAGCGTTGCACGGACAGCCGATGCCGGTTCAGGTGGAACGGACTCAGTTCAATCGTAACGGCAACGTGATGGCCAGCCCGTTCACGTTCAAACCGTCCGGCGAGTCGGGGTTGCCGATCAGCGACATGTTTCCCGAAATTGCGTCGGTGGCGGATGAGTTAGCCGTGGTTCGTTCGATGACGACACCGGTCAACGAGCACGCGCAGGGTAACTTTGTGATGCATTCGGGGTTTCCCTTCATGGGGCATCCCAGCGCGGGGGCGTGGTGCTCGTACGGACTGGGCAGCGAGAACGAGAACCTGCCCGGTTTTGTCGTCTTGCAGAGCAGCAATGCGGTCGTGCCGCACGGCGGGTTGAGTCTGTTCAGCAGCGGGTTTCTACCGGCACAACATCAGGGATCGGTCTTGAAAGCGGACCAGGCCGAAGCGATCCGCAATGTGCGTCCGCGAGGCTTGCGTGATGATCAACGGCGGCGCATGGAATTTGCGAAATCGTTCGACCAACAGTTTTTGAACCAAGCCGGGGGCGACCCACAAGTTGAAGCGGCGATTGAGAACTATGAAACCGCGTTTCGGATGCAGACGTCCGTGCCGGAGCTGTGTGATATCTCTGACGAAAGCGAGTCGACGCGACGCCAATACGGGTTGGATTCCGGCGATCAAGAAAAAGCGGCGTATGCGCGTCAGTGTTTGCTGGCTCGACGGTTGGTCGAGCGCGGTGTCCGGTTCATCGAACTGAGTTGTTTGACGAAAGGGATCGGTGCCGGTGGAGCGGCCAACCCATGGGATCAACACGGTGATCTGGAGAAAGGACACCGGGCGATGGGATTTCAAGTCGACCAGCCGATCGCTGCGTTGATCAAAGACCTGCGGGCCCGAGGGTTGCTCGATGAGACGTTGATCGTGTGGGCGGGGGAATTCGGCCGGACGCCGTTTTCGCAAGGCAGCAACGGGCGGGACCACAATCCACAAGGGTTCAGCGTTTGGCTGGCCGGCGGCGGGATCAAGGGCGGCACGTGGTACGGCGCAACCGATGAATTGGGCTACCACGCGATCGAGAACAGGTGCACGGTCTATGACCTCTGGGCCACGGTGCTGCACCTGCTAGGCGTCGATCATGAGAAACTGACCTTCCGTTACAGCGGACGCGACATGCGGCTAACCGATGTCCATGGCAACGTCTTGACGGGAATTCTCAGCTAAGTTGCGGAAGCACTAATTGCCGAACGTGCTTTGGATCAGCACCAGCATCTCGCCTTGGTTGTCGGTCGGGTCGACGTCGAACATCCGTAGGAACAATCGTCCGGAAGCATCGGCGACAAAGTCGCCACCGTGTTTGACCACAAACGGCTTGGCGGTTTCCAGTTCGCTGGGCGACGATGCGATCACGCCGATCAGCGTCCCCAGTTTGATTCGGGAGTCGCGTGGTCTCATCTTTTCAGGGATCTCAATTCCCTCCGGTCCGGTTTCGAACACCACTCTCCAGGTGCCTTTGACTTCGACGTGAACCGGCATGCCCTTGATCAGCTGCGCCCCAGAATCTTGCCAGCCTCCGGTTGCCTCGACTTTGATCACCTTGCGATCCTTCATCGATTGCATCTGCAGCATCCGCTTCACACCCGCGTCGGCTTCGGGGTATTTGGGCACCAGACGCGCCATCGCCTCGAAGACTTCGCGAGCCTTGTCGTATTGTTTTTTACGTTCGTATTCCCCGGCCAGTTTTTCCGCTTTGACGATGAACTCTTTGTGCAGCGAAAGCAATTCAGGGTCGCTGGGGAGATCCGGCTGATTCTTCGCGGCATCCTTCACCGCCTGGTCCATCCGCCGCTGCATCTGCTGTTGCTGCTGCTGGAATCGTTTCAGATTCGCATTTTGGGCGAGAGCGGTCTGCCGGCAGTCAATGGCCAGGCAAGCGGCGAGGACGACGAGGAGCAACGGGAGTCGATTCATGGTGTGAATGAGATTGTGTGACGGCGTCTTGCTGGGTCGGTACACGTTGATTCTAGAACGGGCAAAAAGGGGATTTGTCATTCGAAAACGGGGGAACTCCGCAAAAATCGTGACAGAGGTGCCCAGCATTCTTGGCAGGAAGCGTTGGTCAAAAAATGTCGGGGGTGGCGGGAAGGCCTGCAGGGTGACAGCATTTTTTGACCAACAAATGTTTTGACCTTCTCTCTTTTCCCCGGCGACACGGTGCAGGTGACGGCTGATGGAATGGTCGGACGCAGGCAGATGTTGAGTGGAAAGTACAGTATCGTCGAGAAACGGCGAAACTTGGCGGAAAAATGCGACCTTTGTGCGGAGCTGGACGCTCTCGGGACCGGCGGTGCGGGGTGTTGCAGAGCCGGTGGTGCGCTTATAACGTTCGCGTTTCTGGTCTCCCTTCACCGTCTCTCCAGCGAAAAACCCCTCCGATGCCACGCGTTCAACCGTTTCGTGCCGTTCGCCCCACCGCGGAAAAAGCCGCCCAGGTCGCCAGCGTTCCTTACGATGTCGTCAATCGTGACGAAGCGGCAGCGTTGGCCGATGGAAACCCGGACTCGTTCTTGCATGTGGTTCGCCCGGATATTGATCTGCCGCCGGAAACCGATCCCTACGCGGATGAAATTTACGCCCAGGCCGCCGAGAACCTGCAGCGTTTGATCCGCGACGGGGTCCTCAAACAAGATGCCGAGCCGAGCGTTTTTCTGTATCGCCAGATCATGAACGGCAAGAGCCAAGTCGGTGTCGTGTGCTGCTGTCACGTGGAGGATTACGAGAACAACTTGATCCTGAAGCACGAATTCACGCGACCGGCCAAAGAAGACGACCGGACCCGT
>NZ_JBFHKV010000142.1:0-11507 GCF_041595215.1 Stieleria sp.
CCGCCGCGGACCCAACCGAGCGTCGCCAAGGTGAACGTGGCCAGGGCGACGCCGAGGTATCCGAGGGTCCAGCCGAGCGATCGTGATTCGGCCCAGGCGTACCAGGCACCCAGTGTGGCGATGGCGATGATTGCAACGGCCACGATCAGCAGCATCGGGGACCTGGATCCCGTCACCGCCGAACGCAGCAGGTAGGCGACCGCGACGGCAACGACGACAAGAAAGACTGCGAGGGTGGCACCCATGTTGGAACTCGTCCGGCAGGTGGTGATGGTCAGTGCTTCATCGGAGCCCGCCGAACGCCTTTGATTCGGAAGTTCCTGTGGTTCGGCCGCGATTGTCCGAGTTTTGTGGGGCATGCGGTGCATGCTCGATGTGTCGCGCCGCGTGACCTACGTCAATCCCGCCAGTTCGGTGGCGCGGCGGACGCGAGTGATCCCGATCATGTATGCGGCCGTGCGAAGGGAGATGTCCTGTTCGTGTGCGTTCTGCCAGACGTGTTCAAAGGCTTCCGAGAGCGTTCGATCCAATTCTTGGCGGACGCGGTCCAAGGTCCAGCGATAGTGTTGTCGGTTCTGGACCCATTCGAAATAGCTGACCGTCACACCGCCGGCGTTGGCCAGAATGTCGGGCAGGATGGTGACGCCGTGGTCGTGCAGGATCTTGTCGGCATCGGGATCGACCGGGCCATTGGCGGCTTCGATGATCGCTTTGGCCGAGATCTTCTTGGCGTTCTTTTCGGTGATCACTCCGCCGAGCGCCGCGGGAATCAGGATGTCGACGTTTGGCAGGGTCAGCAGTGCATCGGTCGGTAAGACGTCGCATTCCTTGAACCCTTCCAGCAGCCCGTAAGGATGTTGCAGTTTGTGATGAAGTGCGGCGGCGATATCCAAACCTTCTTTGCGGTAGTATGTCCCGGTGATGTCACTGATCGCGATCACGGGGAATTGTGCTTCGGACAGGAACTTTGCCGCATGGGATCCGACGTTCCCAAAGCCCTGGATGGCGATGCTGGTTGCTTCGGGTTTCATGCCGAGTCGTTTGGTCAGCTTGACCGTCAACGTGCCCACGCCGCGGCCGGTCGCTTCTTCGCGGCCCTTGGCACCGTATTCTTCGACCGGTTTGCCGGTGATCACGGCGGGATTGAACCCATGGTATTTTTCCCACTGGTTGCGAAACCAGGCCATCACGCGATGGTCGGTGCCCATGTCGGGTGCGGGGATATCGGTGTCGGGTCCGACGATGTCGTGGATTTGGTCGACGAACACACGGGTCAGCCGTTCCAGTTCGCGCGTCGACAGCGATCGCGGGTCCACGCCGATCCCGCCCTTGGCGCCTCCATAGGGAAGATTGACGACGGCGGTCTTCCACGTCATCAGACTCGCCAGCGATCGCGTCTCATCCAAATTGACTTCGGGGTGATACCGCAAGCCGCCTTTCATCGGCCCGCGGCTGTTGTCGTGCTGGACACGAAATCCCACAAAGGTGGCCAGGGAGCCGTCATCGCGTTCAATGGAAACCTGGACCCGGATTTCCCGTGACGCCATCAGCATCGCTTCGCGTGCCTGGGGGCTCAGATCAAGATGTTCGGCAGCGGTGTGAAAATATCGGCGAGTCGCCTCGAAAGCTCTCATCGTGATCGCCCGGATGGTGTGGTGAAGGGGATGCGCTTCAAGTGTAGCTTGGGGTGTAGCGTGCTGACGAGTCAGGCTGCGGCACGGCGGGTCTGCTTGCGGCGTTTTTCGTCGTGACGGATCGCGATCACTCGCCGTTTGATGTCGACTTCGTGGGGAAGCCACTCGGACAGGCTACCGGTCTGGAAATATTCCTCGGCCAGTGCCCGGATCGACCGCGTCTGCACGTGTCGCCTGACTTGTTTTTTCCAAACCGCGATCGGGGCTCGCAGCGTCGCGCCGATCAATGCCCATCCGCAGCGGCATTCGGGGATCGGGTATCCGGTGTAGGATTCGGTTTCTTCGGCCGCCCGATCCAGGATCAGGCTGACCGCGGTGATCGCCAAAGAGAATAGTTCTGCCAGAGACGTGAGGGTGTGTTCGTCGATCCCCTGGCGGGGGTCTCGCACGCCGTCGTGGAAACGATAGTGTCGGATCAGCCGATCGCAGTGCCCGTGGGCGTGACGCGCCATGTGCATCATCAACGAGCCCAACCAACCCGGGTCGTCGGCAAGTTGAATGATGACGTTGATTTGATCGTCATGCCATTTCTGTCGGATGCGATCGTAAGCTTGATCGACACTCCATTCCAACGGACGGTGAATCAACGCCTCCCGCTCGGTGCTGATCGTGTGCAGGGGCTGGGCCATGTCGGTCACGTAGTGCGACAGCACCCCGGCGGCATGGGCCGCATCACGGAACCGTTCTGCGCGGAGGTATTTCTGCAGGCGGTTGTACCACTGGTGGGCCACGCGTGGAGCGCCGCCCCAATAGCCCTCGCGAACATGCAGAATGTGATTCTGGTAATCACGAAACCGCACGTCCGGGTCGATTGCACCGCGGAGAAACGATCGGTGGTAGTACAGCAGCCAAGCGGTGAACCGTTTCCCGGCATCGGAGCGGATCATCGGCAACGCGTCGATCGCGAAGCGCTGGTGCGTGCCTTGGCAGTGCGTTCGGCGAATGATCGCGTGCAATCGATTGGTCATGGCGTTGGCAAGCAGGATGCTTACCCCACTGCTTAAGACGCGTAGGGCAGGCTGCCGTCACGGCGAGCCGGTCGCATGCGTGGACGCGTGGGGACGTGTCGGTCGGTCCCTTGCACGTCGGCCGCGTCGATGCGGTTGAGATGAATGTCCATCTGCGGATAGGGAATCCCGATGCCGACCGCGTCGAGTTGCCGTTTGATTTCCGCGGTTAAGGATTCGGTCAGTTTCCAATAGTCGGCCGACTTGACCCACATGCGGACTTTCCACTCCACGGCGCTGTCGCCAAGGTTGCCGAGAATGACAGCGGTGCCGCGGCCTTCGCCATGAATCGTTTGCTGTTGGAACACGTCGGCGGCGGCTTGCAAAGCGTGTCGGGTTGCATCGATGTTCGCGTCATAGTCGACG
Source organism: Stieleria sp. (assembly GCF_041595215.1). Taxonomy (NCBI): domain Bacteria; kingdom Pseudomonadati; phylum Planctomycetota; class Planctomycetia; order Pirellulales; family Pirellulaceae; genus Stieleria; species Stieleria sp. The sequence continues at coordinate 3,068 of NZ_JBFHKV010000142.1, forward strand.
CCGACGAGCACCTCGACACGGCGATGGGCATGGAAGCTGATGTTTTCGATCGTGGCGCCGCTGATCGAACTGTTGGGGATGATCAGTCGCCGATTGTCGGGGGTGTCCAGCGTGGTGGTGAACAGGTCGATTTCGTTGACCTTGCCTGAAACGCCCGCGATGTTGACCACGTCGCCGACTTTGAAGGGACGAAAGACGATCATCAACACGCCGGCGGCAAAATTGCTGAGCGTGCCTTGAAACGCCAAGCCGATCGCGAAACCGGCGGCCGCCAGAATGGCCGCCATTCCGCCCAGCGGTGCACCCAGCTTGCTGGCCACCGCGGCGATCAGACTGAGCATCACGCTGTAGAAAATGGCGGTCCCCACGAACCGTCCAAAGGTCTCGTCGATCCGTTCGCGGATCGGCCGGCTGATGATTCGCGACACGTACTTGGCAGCGAAGTAGCCGCAGAAAATGACGGCCAATCCGAAGCAGGCCGGAACCAGGTTGGGCAGCACGGTGTTTTCGAGGTACTCGGTCACGCCCTGGAATTCACCGTTGAGCATTTGGCTGAGCACGCCGTCCAGCGCCGATTCGTTCGTCGTGTCGCCCGAGGGCGTGTCTGTCGTCGGAATGCTTGCTTCTGCCAGCAACATCGCGATTCATCCTTGAATGGCGGGAGAGGGTCCTGTTCGAGCCGGCTATACAAAATTTGCCCGGCCCGCGTAAAGTGACGTTTTTCAGCGACCGTCTTTCAAGTGCCGATCGGCGAAGTCCAGATATTGCTGCCAGTCGTAGTCGGTCACGGCGTGCTTGCCGGTTCGCAGGTGATAACCGATCACACCGCTGTTGATCGGTTGTTCGGCCGCCGGCATCTTGGCCGGCGGTGCGTCCCCGCCCATGCCATCGGTGCCCAGCAGCCGGTAAATCGGATCGGCCGCGGCGGCGGCCAGAAACTCGCCCTTGGGATCGGCCCATTGATCCTCGGTCGCACTGGCCACGTAAATCGGACGCGGCGCGGCCAAGGCGATCAGTTCGTGTTGGTCGACCGGACAAGCGTCTTCGTTTTCGTTGTATTGGGTGAATTGGTCGCAGAACCAATGGGGAAAGGCCTCGTTGATTCGCCCGACCGTTTCACCGATCGCACGCCGCGACAGAGCGGCGCCGCCACACCCGGAATTGTTGCTGATGACCATCGCGAAACGCGGGTCCGTCGCGCCGGCCCACAACGCGGTCTTGCCCAGACGCGAGTGACCGAGCACGGCGACCTTGGCGGCATCGATGCCCAGATCGGTCTCGGCTTCCAAGCAATCGAGTCCGCGGCTGAGTCCATACGCCCAGGCGGCGATGCTGCCCCAGCGTGATTCCGGCGCGACGTGGGCGACTTGATCGCCGAGCGTGCCATGGATGCCGTTGTTGAACCCGTCGTCGAAGTCGGGGTCGATGTCACCGTAATAGAGGGTCGCCACGGCGTAGCCGCGTTTTAAAATCATCTGCAGCGGCCACCGTGAAGCCGTGGCGCCGCGTGATTTTTCATTCGCCTTGTTGCCGTCGGTCGTCCCGTCCCTGCCGACGCGAAACCAGCCCGGGTTCAATTCGATCTCGGGATCGTCGTCGACGCCGTGATTGCCTTGGAAATTCAGTCCCAAAAATGCAGGCACCGCGCCGGCTCGTTGCTTCGGCACGTAGACCATCATTCGCATCGACGTGGCGTCATCGGCCGAGCCGAACAACACATCGATTTCGGTGCGGGTCGCCAAGCCGTCGAACACCGTTTTGCTGCTGACGTGTTTGCGGCGAATCGGACACGGCGGCGGTGATACCCCGTACACATGTTTTTCAAACAGTGCCAACAGTTCGGGCCGGCGCACGGTGTTCCACTGCTCGGCCGTTGTGACCGGTGAACCGCTTTGGGTGACCAACGGATCCGGCAGGGTGTACTCCGGAATCTTTGACTCGTCATAATTGGGCTCGAAACCCATCACGCTGCGATTGGACGGATGGAACGACAGCACGAACATTGCACAGAAGGCGACGGTGAATCGTGTGGAGCGAGACGTTTGCATGTCGATGGCCTTTCTAAAAAATGCGTGACGGGGCTGCCCATGGTGAAGGACGGCCTGAGATTGTAGAACGATCACCTGGCGGCGTGGCCGAATTCCTTTCCCCGTAAAAAAATACCCCAAGACCATCCATGAACCATTTAAACCACGTGATCGGCAACGTGATTGCCGCGTCGGCGCGACTCGGACTCGGTTATGCCGAACGCATGTTGACCGACGTCCGCCCCGATCAATTTGCGAGATTTGCAACCGCGGACGGCCAGGTGGTCGAGTCCAATCACCCCTGCTTCATTCTCGGGCATCTCAGTTTGTATCCCGAACGGGTCGTCACCGAGTTGGGCAAGGACGCGTCGGCGATCCGGCCGAGTGAGACGTTCAGCAAGGTATTTAGCAAAGATGCCAAGTGCGTGGACGATGTCGACGGGACGCTGTACCCGAGCATGGACGAAGTCGTCGCGGCATTCCGCAGCGGATACGAAAAAGCGATCGAAACGGTTGAACAAGCCGTGGATGATTCGTTCCTCGTCGAGAATCCCAACGAAGCGATGCGGGCGAAGTTTCCGAGCATGGCCTCAGCACACGCGTTCTACCTGGGTGGTCACATCATGTTGCACATGGGTCAGTTCAGTGCCTGGCGACGGATGATGGGGTTGGGACCGGCGTAGCGTCGCGCGTCCGCACGACGTGTTAGCGGAACGGCGCGAGCCGTCCGGTCGCGTTTCAAAAACACCGTGAAAGACCGGAGGGCTCGCGCCCTGCCGCTAAAACCTCGCCAAACACGTGAAAAAAACGCTTCACCGCGATACCAGTTGGACACGCCGGCGAGGGCGTGACCTGTTTACTTGCCGATACAGAATCGGCTGAAGACGCGGTCCAGAATATCATCGGTGTAGACCGCTCCGGTCACTTCACCTAAGGCGGACGCGGCCAGACGGAGTTCGGAGGAAACATACTCGTGGCCGTCTCCGCCGCCGACGTAATCAATCGCTGATGCGATCGCCGTCTCGGCCGCGCGCAGGCTGCCGGTGCAGCGGGCGGCCGTCCCCAGAATCGAAACACCCTCGGAGGCATCCAGGGATTCAATCGCGTCGGTGATTTGTTGCCGCAGGGATTCGATCCCGGCGCCGGTCAACGCGCTGGTGCGGATCCATGGATCGGGCGCCGGCGGGTCCGCCGGTGTTTGGTCGCCTGATGAATCGCTCAGTGAATCGCATTTGGTGGCCACCCACAGATCGATCGCCGGACGTCGTTTCTCGTCGGCGAGCTGGTGCATGGCACGATAGGTCGCCTGCCATTGGCGGGATCCGTGGTCGACGCACCACAACCGGATGTCTGCTTCGCGGCCGGCGCGGTCGGCTTGCAGTTGAGCTTGATGCGAAATCTGTTCCAGGGACGAATCGCCGGCGGCGGTTTCGATCCCCGCGGTATCAACCAGCATCACGTTGTGTTCACCCCACTGCATGGGCACGGAAACCACATCGCGCGTCGTCCCGGCTTGATCGGCGACGATGGCGGCCTCGTGACCGGCCAGAACGTTCAGCAGTCGACTCTTGCCCGCATTGGGTAATCCACGCAACGCAATGATCCATTGCGACTTGTCTCGCGTCCGCTGTGTCAATTGTTCGCGCGTCGTTGCCAGCGTGGATCGGATCGAATCCAGTCGTGCGACCAGATCGTCATCGCTGATGAATTGAATGTCTTCGTCGACGAAATCCAGCCCGGCTTCGACGTCGGCCAACAGGTCCAACAATTGGCTCCGCATGAATTCCATCGGTCGCGAAAGGTTGCCGGCCAGTTGACGCAGCGCGTGATCGAGCGAGCCTCGTCCTTCGGCTTCGATCACCCCCAAGACCGCTTCGGCCTGAGTCAAATCGAGCCGGCCGGCGAGGAAGGCGCGCAAGGTGAATTCACCCGGTCGTGCCGCGCGTGCACCGAGTTCGATGGCACGTCCGACGATCGCGCTGAGAATCGGCATCGAACCGAAGGTGTGGATTTCCAGCGACGGTTGACCGGTGTAGCTGACGGGCGTCGGCCAGACGAGGGCGCGGACGGGGATCTCGCCCAGCGGGCTGCCCAAGTTGATCGTGCCGTCGACGCAATGTGCGGATCGCTCGCTCGTCGGATTGATTCCCAGCTGTCGCGTGATCTCAATCACGTCGGTCCCCGAGAACCGGACCGCGCCGCGCGCCGCGGGCGTGGTGGATGACCCGATCGCGACGATCGTGTCTTCGATCTCGATAGCGCTGCTGAATCCCATTGCCGCGCGATCAGTGGCTGGTCGTGACCGCGGGATCCGGCTTGGATGTCAAACGCGCGGCCTTGGTCGACGAACGCGACACCATCGACGCATCCAGACTGGGGCCGGCCTGTTTCAATGCATCGAGAACCATCGATTGTGTCACGATATCACGCAGCACGATCGGCTTTTCCGGCGCGGTTCCCGGATAGATGGCCAGCAGCGGGATCGATTTGCTGCCGAATTCCTTCTCCAGTTTTTCGACGATGTCTTCGGGCAGGTCGGTCATGTCGGCCAGCATCGGAACCGCATCCAACTCGGCGAGCAACTCGCTGGTCGGCTTGGTGTCCAGTGCGATCTCGGTATTCAAAATACAGTTGGGGCACCAGGCTGCGGTGAAGTCGAGCATCACGGTGCGGCCGGCTGCCTGATGTTCCTGAAGCCGTTCTTCGTCAAACTTTTCCCAGCGGACATGGTCGTCGGCGACGTACTGGACTTGGCCGGGCCCGACCACCGGAGCCGGGTTGCGTTCCAGATACGCGAACGCCAGCCAGCCGATGGCAACCGCACTCGCGACACCCAGGCTCCAGCCACGCAAACGTTTTTCAATCGATTGCCACGGCGGCACTTTTCCGATCACCCAGCAGCCGAACCAGACGCCGATCAGCGTCACAAAGACCGGCAACTTTTGCTCGTCGCTGAATTGATTGAAGAAGTACGCGACGGTTCCCAAGAACAGGAACGCCAAGAACTCTTTCAGCGTCACCATCCAGTTGCCCGGCTTGGGCAGGAAGCCGACCAGCGACGGAAACAATCCCAGCAGAATATAGGGCAATGACATGCCCAGTCCGACCGTCATGATGACGAGCGCCGATTCGACGGAATTGAGATAGATCGTGTACCCGAGCGCGACGCCGAGGAACGGGCCGCTGCAAGGTGTGGCCAGGATCGTGGCGAACGTTCCGGTGAAGAACGCGCCGCTCAGGCCTTCTTTGCTCTGCAGGTTTTCCGACGACTTGCCCGTCGCCAGACCCGGTGTCGGCAGTTCCCAGACACCCAGGTACGACAGCGCCAGGGCAAAGATCAGCACGGTCAATCCGATCCGCACGGGGAAGTAAGCGAATTGTTGGCCCCAACCAAACGAAAACACGATGGCCAGCACAGCCAGCCCGGCGAATACGGTCAGGATTCCGGCGACATAGGCAAAGTTCAATAGCGCCACGCGGCGGCGGTCTTCACCGGCCTGTTGAACGAAGCTCAACACCTTGATCCCGATGACCGGCAACACGCAGGGCATGAAGTTCAGGATGAACCCGCCGCAGAACGCGAGCAACATGATAAAGGGCAGCGACGCTTTCGGGGTATCGCCGGCCAGGGCGACCGTATTCGTCTCGGCGTTCTCGGTCGGTTGGGTTTGGACGACCGGATCGGCGGGCTGCGTCGCGGGTGCGCCGGGGATCGTGTCGGTGGGATCGACAACATTGACGCCGGGTTGCCCCGCGGTCGGTTGCTCCGCGTCTTTGTCCAAGTCATCGACCCACTTCGTTTCCGCGGCCTGATCGATCGCGGTGACAAACTTGGCAGACTTGATTTCGATCGGACCGAGCGTCGCGTCGGCTTCGTTCGCGACTGTCACCACCGCACTGAACTCGAAAGCCATCGGTTGCAGACAGCTCTTGTCGGTGCAAGCTTGGTAACAGACATAGCCTCGGATCGGGTAGTCGCCCGCCGCCGTCCCCGCAGGGATCTTGATCGGCACCGACCAGGTCACCTGGCCCTTGTAGTACTTCACCGGTGGCGTGTCGGGCACACCGGGGATGGAGGGGAACAACGACTTGGAAATGATCGGCTGGTTGGCGTTGGGGTGACCGACCAGCAAGCCGCTCTTTTCGGTGACGACGAAGTTGGTCGACGATTCGGAATCATCGACCACACCCTTGTAGACGTGAAAGTCGGCTTCGGGGGTGGCGCGAAAGACCAACTGGCCACGCCCACCGGGGACGACCGATGACGAGACGCCGGCGGTCCAGGTGACGTCGTAGTCTCCGTCGCGAAACGTGGTCGGTTTGGCGTTCGGATCGGCCAGCAACTTGGCGGCCGTTTCCGCCGTGACGGGATTCGCCACGAACGATGTTTCAGGTTCGTCGCTATCTTGTTCGGCGGACGTCTTGTCTGGCCCGGCGAAGGTGGCGGTCAACGTTTCATCGGCCGGCAAACACGACCCGTTGGTCTGGCACACCAACGCTCTGACTTTGACTTTAATCGCGTCTTGGAACCCGGCCGGCAGCTCGATCGGAGCCGACCAACGCACGACGCCTTCGTGTTCTTCGATCGTCACGCCCGGATAAACATCCGAGACGCTCTTCGTTGGTGGTTCGTCGGGTTTGAAATCGCCGGCAATCGAAACCGACTGCGGCGACGCGATCGAAAACTTGGTTGCCAGCGGACCGCCGGGCGGTTGAGTGGTTGAATAGATGTGCCACGATCGACCCACCGTCGCTTCGATGTCCAGTCGTCCGCGTTGCCCGTTGGTGACATAGCTGGCCGTCCAACTGACCGGATCTTGTTGGGCGTCGGTCAGCCCGCCGAAACTGATGCCGCCGAAGACGTCACCGGACTGGTCCAGCGCGGAGGCGTCGAACGTGCCTTGGGCCAATGCGCTCGACGGACCCAACGGGACGATCCCGGGCAGGGCCATGGCCAAAACGGCGACACCAAGCACCGCCACGCGACGCACCGTCTTGTGAAGCATCGCGGTGGAGAGCGTTGCCGCGCGGGAGGCCCTATCCAAAGACGTCGTGGTCATAAAGGAATGATTTCTTTTCATAGTGATCGTATCGTCACGGTGATCGCCACCACGAGTTTAGTTGTGGCGGCTAAAAAACGTCAACGTTTCGTTTGCCCATCAACTGATTCGATTAATCGGTCGAGCCGTTGGGAGACAAGCTGCAAATCGGCAAATTGCCTCGACTCGCCGACGAGCCAAACGACCCAATTTGCCAAGCTGATCCAAAGTGAGGTCTCAGCGATCGTCAGTACCAGTGTACGAAACTCTGGAGCATCAAGCTCCGGTAGGACTGACTGTCCGATGCCAATCTCTGGGATGCCGAACGTCCGGTCAGCGGCTGAGGGGGCGTCGAGCTGGCGGGGGGCCGACTGGCTTGATAATGACGCTTCGCAGCGGTAATCCGCCACGATTCGATCAATGGTCTGCACCGGGGAGTCGCGGAATTGTGAAAAACTGGTCGCCCAGCGGGCCAAGTCGACCGCAACCGTGTCGACCCGCAGGGCGTCAAAATCAATGATTCCGACCACTTTTTCCGCTGAATACAGCATGTGTTCGCGGTGAATGTCCCTGATAACGTACTGCAGCGGCAACCGCTGGTTGGCCAGTGGCGTCAGGGCCTCGGTCAATCGCGGGGCTGTGGTCGGCCACCGCTGTTGCAACAACCGACAGGCTCGGACCACGGGGGCCGCGACACTTGGGTGCACCCGGTCCTGCAGATCGGTCGCCAGGCAACCGGGCAACTGCTGATTCAGCCACGCGACACGCTGCAACCGTTGGGCGATCGCGGGGGCCGGTTGCTGCCAGCGGCCCAGTCGCCCCATCACATGATGCAATTGAGCGATCGCCGCGGCACCCTTGCCGATCAAATGCAGCGGTGCGGTCTCAGCAAGCGGTTGCCCCGGCATCCATGTCGCCAGCTCCCAAATGCGTCCCGAGGCGTCGATCGTCAGCGACGCACCATGTGGATCGATCGGTTGGTATTTTGGTAGCAAATCAAACGTGGATGCGACCGCCGAGACGACCGCGTGGATCTCGTTGACGCGCTGTTCGGTGGTGCCGTCGGGCCAACAACGCAGCACGAGCGTTTCCTCGCCGCTGCAACGAAACACACGCGCGCCGCTTAAGCCGGGCGGCATCGGCGTGATCGATGTCACACCGTGTCGTTGCAAGCCGCGTCGGATCTCTGCAGGGATCATCGTCGAATGAGTGGGATAGGCGTTCGCGACGTTGGGGCGCACTAGCGCTCTGGCCACATTTACATTTTGTGTTAGCGGAACTCAACAAGCGTTTCCGGCTTCTGCTACGGCTTCAACCCTAAGATCCGATCTTGACGAAGCACTCCAGCAATTTCACGGCGCTACCGATCGAAAA
>NZ_JBFHKV010000143.1:0-11429 GCF_041595215.1 Stieleria sp.
TGGTGAAGTTGAACCACCAGCCGCACGAGCTGTCCGAGGAACTCGAAACGCTGATGAAGCAAATGGAAGCGTCGTGCGATCGCTCCCAAGCCGTGTTCAGCCGCTTGAGCGGGAATCAATTGAATTTCCGGCCCGCCAACGGGACGCATACGCCACGCTGGAATGCCGAGCACATGATGGGGCGTCAGCTCCTATTCTTTTCGCAGATCTATCACGCGCTCGACCCGACGATTCCGGTGATGGATTTGAATCCCAAACAGATGCCGCCCGACTACGTCCCAGCCCACCCTGATTGGGACGGAAAGGAAGAGGCACGACAAATGCAACGTGTCAGCGACTTCACGCGACGGTTCGCCTACTTGCTTCGCGGCATCAATCTCGACGTCAGGGCACCGGGAAGCCGCTGGACATTGCGAGGACTGTTGCGGCAAATGGATCGACACTACGACGACCACACGGCAAACACGAAAAAGAAATTCGAATTGGCCGGCTGGCCGGACGAATGAGCCGCGCTGTACCGAGCCGCTCTGTTTCGTGCCTTCACAACGAAAGAGTCTGCGATGGCAAATTGGGATGTGATTGTGATCGGGCTCGGCGGAGTCGGTAGCGCCGCCGCCTATCACTTGGCTGCCAGGGGTTGCCGTGTTCTGGGGCTGGACCAGCACCACCGCCTCCACACCTATGGCAGCTCGCACGGCAAGACGCGCATCATTCGCCAAGCCTATTTCGAACATCCGTCCTACGTTCCGTTGCTGCGTCGCGGCTATGAACTTTGGTACGAACTGGAACAGAGCGTCGATGAGCATCTGTTTCATCGAACGGGCTTGGTCGAATTGGGTCCGAAGGACGGCGTGGTCATTCCCGGTGTGTTGCGAAGCGCCGCGGAGCATGGACTGGCGATCGAAGAACTTTCGATCGCCGAGGTCGCGCGTCGTTGGCCTGGATTGGCCGGACGAGCGTTGCACTCACAGGCCCACTGGCAGGCCGTGATCGAAAAAGACGCCGGGTACTTGCGCGTCGAAGCATGTGTGGACGCCCATCTACGCCTGGCCGAACAGGCATCGGCGGCGCTGCAACATGAGCGACCGGTTCGTCATTGGCGCGCGACCCCACACGGCGTTGAAGTGACCACCGACGACGGCGTCGAACACGCCGAGCGACTGGTCATCGCCGGCGGCCCCTGGAGTGGGCAACTGCTTTCCGGGTTGGGGATCCGTTTGAGTGTGCTCCGCAAGTACCAATATTGGTATGCACCGCAACAAACGGGCTACGATCAACGCGACGGTTTCCCCTGCTTCTTTCATGAAACCCCGACGGGGTACTTCTATGGTTTCCCTTCCAACGAACGGGATGGATTGAAAGTCTCGCGGCACAGCGGCGGAACACCGGTCACGACTCCGACGTCCCCCCACCCGCCCGATGGCACCGACCAATCATTGATCGAAGACTATCTCAACGCGTTCTTGCCCGGCGTCGGCAATCACCTGCAAGCACAAGTCGGGTGCTACTACACGGTGACGCCGGACGAACACTTCATTGTGGACGTGCATCCGGACCACCCCCAGGTCGTGATCGTCGCTGGACTCTCCGGCCACGGATTCAAATTCACCAGCGTGCTCGGCGAAATCGCCAGTCAACTCGCCCTCGACGGCCAGACAACCCTAGAGACCTCGCTATTACGCCTTGAGAAACGACACCAAATCTAACTCTCCCTCTCTCCCTCTCTCCCTCTCTCCTTGTCTCCTTGTCTCCTTGTCTCCTTGTCTCCAAACGACCCCGACGAACACGATTCACCTTAAACGAACCATCATCCCCATTGCCCGGCGGCAGTCGGTTCGCATTTTCACCTTGCCGCGACGACTTCTTACGCCCGCGAGGGCTTGGGTTTATGTTGGGCGGCATGCAAGACTTTTGGCCCATCATCGCGTCCGTCCTCGGTGTCTTTCTGGTGATGGGCGTGGGGGCCGCTTGCCGGTCGCTCGGATGGTTGACCGCCGAAGCCGATCGCACGTTGGCCAATCTGACCGCCAACGTCATGCTGCCGGCGTACTTTGTGCACCAGTTTTCGCAAAGCAGTGAGATCGGTGAGATCTCCACCGCATGGCAACCCCCGCTGTTCGGATTCGTGTCGACCGCCCTTGGATTGTTTCTGGCGTTTGGGTTTGCCCGTTCGGCGGTCGGTCGCTGGTTCGGGTTGGTCAGCGATTCGTCTCAGCGAGCCTTCGCCTTGAGCGCGGGGATTTGCAATTACGGTTACATCCCGCTGCCGTTGGCCGAACAGTTTTATCCCACCGCGATGATCGATCTGATTCTGCATAACGTGGGGGTCACGATGGCGCTGTGGAGCATTGGGATTGCAATCATCAGTGGTTCGGGCCGCGACGGTTGGAAAAAGACGTTGATCAGCCCACCGTTGTGGGCGGTCGTGTTCTCCATCTTTCTCAGTTCCATGGGGTGGGCACAGTCCATCCCGGCTCCCGTGGCGACGGCGATCGGGACACTCGGCTCGTGCGCGATACCGTTGGGCTTGTTGCTCAGCGGTGCGATCATCGTCGACTTCATCCGTGATCAATCCTGGCTGGCCGACGCGCGGGTGATCGTGGCGGGGATCGGCGTCCGGCAACTGATCTTGCCACTGTTGATGCTGGGCGTGGGTGGCTGGTTGGTGCAAAGTCCCGACCTGCGCACAGTCGTGATGTTGCAGGCGGCGATGCCGGCGGCGGTCTTTCCGATCGTCTTGACCAAGCTCTACGGGCGCGACACCGAAACCTCCTTGCGAGTCGTCTTGTGGACCTCCGTCGCGGGCATCGTCTTGATCCCCACCTGGCTCGCCGTCGGAGCCTGGTGGCTGACCTAGTGTCTGCAAGTGGCGTACGCTTCCAGCTTGCGACTCCCCAAGCGTCAGCTTGTCCACTGCTTTCCTCGCAAGCGGCTTGTTGATTGAATCCGATCGCACGTGGGATTAGCCGTTTCGCGCAAGCGTACGGGCATTCATCATGTCGATTACTCACCGGCGCCCGTAGGCTCGCGCCAAACGGCTGATTAAATCAACAGGCCGCAAGCTTCCAGCTTACGCCACGAACTTCCCACGCACCAACTCGGTCGCTCGGTTCCAATCGTCGGTATTGGCAAACTGTTCACGCGAGACCAGGCAGCAGGCGACGTCGTTCTCGTGGGGATACAGCCCGATGGAGTCCTCGGTGATTTCCACGTGATCAAAGAATTGCCATGTCGCCCGTGTTTGCCCCAGAGACGTCATTGCACAATACCCTTGGTCATCCAGCCAGCCCTTGGAATACCAAGCGATCATCCGGCCTTTTTGTTTTGCCGCACGACGCGCGCGCCAGACTCGCACCAAGATGCTCGACACCAAGATGGCGATCCACAGTGCCGCCAGCGCGACATACAGCGTGCGAAACCCCGTCAGCACAAAGATGCTCAGCAACAAGCTGGCGAGAAGGACGGCCAACGCGACCCAAGTCCGCACCACCGCTTGTTTAGTCGCCTTCAACAAACGCGTTCCCCGTGCACAGTCCTCGTAAAAGTTTCCTTCAAACTCGATCGCATCCCCAGGCATCGAAAACAGGCACACAGTCTCCGGCGGCGTTCGTTTCCGTTCGTCAAGAAGTTGTGGCAACTGGGGTGGGAAGGCTTGCTGCAGATCCGCCGCCACGCTTCGGGCCGATGCCGGGTCGGCGAACGCATCGATCGGAAGCGTTTGCCAAAACGTCTGCTCCTTTCCAAAGCTGAGTACCCACAGGTCATGCGTTGCGGCGCAGGAGACGAGGTTGGAGAGCGGCCAATAGGCTTGGCTCTGCTCGGTTTCGAGCCACAAACCGTCTCGGTCGATCCAGCCATGAATCGGCCCCAAGGCGAGCTGAAAGCTCGGAACGCGGGTCCCGATCAACCAACGCTGGTGGCGACAAAACAGGCCAACACCGACGAGCAGCACGGCGGTCGCCAGCAGCGTGCGAAGCAGGTGGGTGGCGTCCAGATTGCCGGTGACCAACACCAGCACGCCGGACAACAGCGCGAACAAGCCGGCCAGGACGAGCATGACGCGCGTCGTGTTGCGATACTCGGTTCGGATTCCCGCTTTGATGACCGCATCACGATGATGCTGCGGCGTCACCTGGCCCTTGAATTTCAATCGGCCTGGAATGAAGTGACTGGGCGGGGGCGATTGCTGGGCGGCAAGCGAATCGGTCAGCGGAGCCTGATAGGGATTGGGCGTCACGCCTCCGATTTTTGCACCAAGTCCAAGAGTTCTTGATCGATCACCAGCGATTCATCGCTTTCGGGGTTGAGATACAAACCGTGTTCGGGAGGCATGTATTGCAGCAGCGCGTCGCCATCGAGGACGTAGCCTTCGATCTCGTCTCCCTCTTCGTACATTTCTTCCATCGAATGGACGAAATCTCCGGCGGCTTGCTCGTTGGTGAATGCGACCAACAAATGCATCCCGTCCAGTTCGGTGCTGAAGACGCTGGCACCTTCTTCGTCATCATCATCTTCCTCATCCGACATCGTCAGCAGCACAAACTCTGCCGAGTCGAACAATTGACGAACCAGAACGGCGTCGCGCTGCTCGATCGCGAGCGCCAGTTTTGATTCGAGAGATTCGGTCGATTCGGACATCATTTGGCTCGCAGGTTTTTGGGGGCGGTTGGGCCGGAGTGGTGATCCCCTAGTTATCGCAGCCGGGCACGAAAAAGCAAACCCGTCATCCCGGCACGCCGCGTCAGCAGCGTGGCGCGGGTTGGCCGAGCATTCACCTCGCGCCGGTCGCTCACCGGCTTGTTGATTTAATCCGATCGCACGTGGGATTAGCCGCGAGCGCGCAAGCGTACGGGCATTCATCTTGTCAATTACTCTCCGGCGCCCGTAGGCTCGCGCCAAACGGCTGATTAAATCAACAAGCCGTCACGCGTCCCGCTGGACCGACTCACGTCCCCCGCTTTCGCGGGGCACACCGTCTCAATCTCCCATAAACATTTCGCCCAACCCGCCCAACAGCGAGCCTTCGCCCTTGCGGGTGTTTCCGGCCGAGGGAATCGCTGCGGCGAGTCGCCCGGCAAACCGCGAGAACGGCAGGGATTGCAACCACACCGGACCGGGGCCGCGAACGGTCGCCAGAAACAGCCCTTCGCCGCCGAAGAACGCGTTCTTCAGGCCGCCGACGAACTGGATGTCGTAGTGGACCGATGGCCCCATCGCCATCAAGCACCCGGTGTCCAGCCGCAGCGTCTCGCCGGGTTCCAGTTCCCGGTACATCATCGTTCCGCCGGCGTGAATGACCGCGATGCCGTCGCCCTTGAGCCGCTGCATGATGAAACCTTCGCCGCCGAACAGCCCCGCACCGATCTTCTTTTGAAAGGCGATGTCCACCGTGATCCCGCGAGCCCCGCACAAGAAGGCATCTTTTTGGCAGATGATTTCGCCGCCCAGTTGATCCAGGTGCAGCGGAATCATGCGTCCGGGATGGGGTGCTCCGAAGGCGACCTTGGCTTGCCCGCGGCCCTGATTGGTAAAGGTCGTCATGAAGAGTGCCTCGCCGGTCAGCGCCCGCTTGCCCGCCGACAAGACCTTGCCGAACAGGCTGCTGTCCTGCTTGGACGGGTCGCCGAAGACGGTCGCCATCTCGACGCCTTCGGTCATGTACATCAGCGCGCCCGCTTCGGCGATCGTCTGCTCTCCCGGATCGAGCGTGATTTCGACGTATTGGGTCTCGTGGCCGAAGACTTCATAATCGATCTCGTCACTGCGCCGGCTGACCCCGTCCCCCGATTGACCGCCCCGCATCGTGACCGGCGCGGTGCTCATTTCGATCTCGCCGGCTGAGAACCGATCATCGCCGTCGGTGGTCGAATTCAGACCGGAAAAACCACCCGACGGAGCGGTCGAGGAGCCTCCCGGGACACGGAACGTCTGGCGACAGGCCTTGCAATTGACGTCTTTCCCCGCCATCTCTTCACCGGCCTGGTAGTGTTTTCCGCACATCGGACAGTCAAATTCCACTGTTTCCTCTCCTCCAAACATTAACGAGATGGTCACTTTTCGCTGGGTCGCAGGCTGCCCCAAAGGGCCCATTAGCAGTTACCATAGGGCGCTGGCTCCGATACCGAACGCGAACCGTGGATTGCCACCGATCCCCGCTCGTTCGCGCCGTCCCGATATCCAGTCCTGATCTGCAAATTTCCCACACCAATCCAGTCCCCCATCATAAAGGCATTCCGATGACCAAGCGATCCAAGGTGAACCATCGCCAAGAACGTCGCCAATTCCTCAAGACCGCCGCAGCCGCCTCGGCCGCCGCCTCGGTCCCTTACTTTTATTCGACGCCGAAAACGCTGGCCGACGAAACCAAGAGCAAGAACGACCGCGTCGCGATGGGCGTCATCGGTGCCGGCGGCATGGCGGGCGGCAACATGAACTCCGCCAAAGACTGGGTGGACGTCGTCGCCGTGTGTGACGTCGACGCCGGTCGCCGCCAGTCCTTCAGCCAACGACACAGCGGCGGCAAAGCCGTACAGTCGTCCGACTATCGCGAGTTGCTCGACCGCAAGGATATCGACGCGGTGCACATCGCCACCCCCGACCACTGGCACACCAAGCCACTGATCGAAGCCATGCTGGCCGGAAAAGACGTCTACTGCGAAAAACCACTCACGTTGACGATCGACGAAGGCAAGTTGATCCGCAAGGTTCAGAAGGAAACCGGACGCATCGTCCAAGTCGGAACGCAACAGCGCAGTACGTTCAATCTGTTTGTCAAAGCAATGGCGATCGTCAACGAAGGACGACTCGGAACGATTCGTGAAGTCCAAGCCGCAATCGGCGGTGCACCCACCAGCCCTCCGATCCCCGTCGCCGAAGTGCCCGAAGGACTGGATTGGGATCGCTGGTTGGGGCCGGCCCCGAAGGTCGACTACCGCAATCTGCCGAGCCAAAAGAATCGTGGCCGCGGCAACACGAACTGCCACTACGAATTCCGCTGGTGGTACGAATACAGCGGCGGAAAACTGACCGACTGGGGCGCGCACCATGTCGACATTTGCAACTGGGCGCTCAAACTGAACGGTCAAACCGAAGGCCCGCTGTCGATCGGCGGCACCGCCACCCATCCGGTCGAATTCAAAGACGGCAAGCCCGTGATGAATGACCGCTACAACACCGCGACCGCGTTCCTGTTCAACGTGATGTATCCCGGCGGCACCAAGATGATCATCCGCAACGACACCGACAACGGCGTGCTGATCACCGGCGACAAGGGCAAGATCTTTGTCAATCGTGGCAAGCTGGTTGGCAAACCGGTCGAAGATCTGAAAGACAACCCGCTGCCCGAAGACGCGATCGCCAAGGTGTACAAGAACCTGCCGATGGAGCGGAACGAGCGGGCGGCTCACTGGGCCAACTTCCTGCACTGTGCGAAAGAACGGAAAGAGCCCATCAGCGACGTCCACACCCACATGGAAATGCTCAACGTCTGTCACTTGGCCGGCATCAGCGCACGACTCGGTCGTGAACTGAAATGGGACAACGCCAGCGAGCAGATCGTCGGTGATTCGCAAGCCAACAGCATGCTCGCCAGGCCGTACCGCAGCGGCTACGAAATCGACATGGGCTAAAGCCGATGCAGTCCGAAGACGCGATCGATCTCCGTCGTCAGCTTCGCCTGACATGGCTGCTGCTGACGCTGGTCACCGTGGTCTTTGTCTGGCCGACCGTCCGCGTTTGGCTGGGGATCGGAATGGCCGCCAGCGGAACACCTCGCGCGATCACCCCGCGAGGTGATTTGGCGGCCTTCGAACAATCGACGGTCGAACTGTTTCGCACGGTCAGCCCATCGGTGGTTTACCTGACGACTCGATCACGCGTCGCCAGCCCGTTCTCGCGGCGGGCCATCGAAGTCGATGCGGGCTCGGGCAGCGGTTTCATGTGGGACGAATTCGGCCACATCGTGACCAATTTCCATGTCCTGCAAGAAGCCTCTTCGGCCAAAGTCGTGCTCTGGGATCAATCGTCCTACGAAGCGATCTTGGTCGGCGGATCGGCCGATCACGACCTGGCGGTGCTGAAGATCAACGCCCCGGCTGCGAAATTGCTGCCGGTGGCCATCGGCACCAGCGATGACTTGCTGGTCGGCCAGGCGGTGTTCGCGATCGGCAATCCATTCGGACTTAGCCAAACCCTGACCACCGGAGTCGTCTCGGCCAAGAGCCGCTCGATTGACAGCCCGACGGGACGTTCAATTGAAGAGGTCATTCAGATCGATGCGGCGATCAACCCCGGCAACTCCGGCGGCCCGTTGCTGGACAGTGCCGGGCGGTTGATCGGAGTCAACACGGCCATCTACAGCCCCTCGGGCACCTCGGCAGGGGTCGGGTTCTCGATCCCTGTCGACACGGTCAACCGGGTCGTCCCGCAAATCATCGCCAACGGTCGCTATGAGCCGCCGCAGCTGGGGATCCGCGTCAACCGTGAACTCAGCGAAGTCGTTACGACGCGGCTGGGCGTCGAGGGCGTGCTGATTTTGCACATCGTCCCCGGCGGCCCCGCCGATCGCGCCGGACTACGGGAAACCGTGATCGGACAATCCAGTTTGGTCCGGCCCGGCGACATCATTCAAAAGATCGGCGACGCAACCGTTCGCGACATGAACGACATGCTGGAAGCCTTGGAGCACCACCGCGTCGGCGAGACGGTCACGGTGCAATTCTTGCGGGATGGCCAGACCGAAACCGTCGACGTCGTGCTGCAATAGGCCGCCCGCACCGTGGTCAGTCCCGTCGGTTTGGCCTAAACTGTTCGCCCCTCTCGACAAACCACCGTCCCCAGGAAGCGAATTGATGAGCGAGAATTATCGCCCAGGAACTTTGGCGTTGCACGCCGGCCAGGAACCCGACCCGACCACCAACGCCCGCGCGGTGCCGATCTATGCGACCACCAGCTACACCTTCAACGACACCGACCATGCCGCCGCCCTGTTCGGGCTGACCGAGTTCGGGAACATCTACAGCCGGTTGATGAATCCCACCGTGGATGTGCTGGAAAAACGGCTGGCGGCACTCGACGGCGGCGTCACCGGGCTGTGCTTCGCCTCCGGACAAGCCGCGATCACGGCCGCAATCCTGACGATCGCCCACAGCGGACAAAACATCGTCAGCAGCACCTCGCTTTACGGCGGCACCTGGACCCTGTTCACGCAAACCTTCAAAAGCCTGGGCATCGAAGTTCGTTTCTTTGACCCCGATCATCCTGAACAGATTCATGGCTTGATCGACGAGAACACGCGTCTGGTCTACATGGAATCGATCGGCAATCCCAAGAACGACGTGCCGGATTTCAAAGCGATCGCCGACGCCGCACACAGCGCTCCCCACGGCGCGATCCCCGTGCTGTGTGACAACACCGTGATGACCCCGATGTTGCTCAAACCGATCGAGCACGGGATCGACATCGTGATCTACAGCACGACGAAATTCATCGGCGGCCACGGCACACACATCGGCGGCGCGATCGTCGACAGCGGTAACTTTAAATGGGCCGACCAACCGGAAAAATGGCCGGAGTTCTGTGCGCCGTCTCCGTCCTATCACGGTGCCGTCTTCGAAGAGCATTTGCGTCCGATGGGCAACATCGCCTACCTGCTGCATGCCCGAACGCACTGGTTGCGTGACACCGGCGCGGCGATGAGTCCCTTCGCAGCATTCCTATTCCTGCAAGGTCTGGAAACGCTGCACCTGCGGATGCCCCGGCACTGCGAGAACGCTCAAAAGGTCGCCGAATTCCTGGAGTCCAACGACGCGGTCGAGTGGGTGAATTACCCCGGATTGAAATCGCACAAGGATTACCAGCGCGGACAACAATACCTGCCCAACGGACAGGGTGCGATCATGGGATTCGGCATCAAGGGTGGCATGGAAGCGGGAAAGAAATTCATCAACGCCTGCAAGCTTTGTTCACACCTGGCGAACATCGGCGACGCCAAGACATTGGTGATTCACCCGGCCAGCACGACGCACCAACAGTTGACGGCCGAAGAACAAGCCAAGGCGGGTGTCGTTCCCGAATACGTTCGGGTCTCGGTCGGGATCGAAGACGTCCAAGACATCATCGATGACCTGAAACAGGCCCTCGCCGCGGCGACGTGAGCCAGTCCGACTCCACCACCGATCTGTTCGCAAGCACCGACGACGACCGCGTCGTCGGACCGCTCAAGCATGTCCGCTCGGTGACCTTCGACGGCGATGTTGCACTGGAACTGGGCGGACGCCTGAGCAACGTTTGCTGCGCGTTCGAAACCTGGGGCACACTCAACCGCGACGCTTCCAACGCCGTCCTGGTTTGCCATGCCGTCTCGGGTGACTCCCACGCCGCACGGCACGACCCGGACGACGATCCCGGCTGGTGGGACGATTTAATCGGCCCCGGCAAACCGGTCGACACCGATCGGTTCTTCGTCGTTTGCCCCAACGTCCTGGGTGGCTGTCGCGGCACGACCGGCCCCAGTGATCTGAACCCGGAAACCGGCCAACCGTTTGGCGCCGACTTTCCGCGGATCACGATCGGGGACATGGTCACGGTCCAGCGGATGCTGGCCGATCATCTGGGCATCGGCCGCTGGCACGCCATCGTCGGCGGTTCGCTCGGCGGCCATCAGGCGATGGCTTGGGTGGCCCAACATCCCGATTCGACCAATCTGTGCGTCGTGATCGCTTCGAGCGCGCGGCTGACCAGCCAAGCGCTCGGGTTTGACATCATCGGCCGCAACGCCATCCAAACCGATCCGCATTTTTACGGTGGCCAATACTACGACAAACCCAAACGGCCCAACACGGGACTGGCCATCGCACGCATGCTCGGTCACGTGACCTATTTGTCGACCGAAGCGATGGAGCAAAAGTTCGGCTCCGATCGCCACGACCCGCGGCAAATCGTGTCCGTGTTCGAACAACGATTCAGCATCGGTTCGTACTTGGCCCACCAAGGCCAAAAATTCACCACGCGTTTTGATGCCAACAGCTATGTCACGCTGACGATGGCGATGGATCTGTTTGATCTAGGCGTCAACCGACTGCAATTGATGGAAACATTCAACGATGCGGATTGCCAGTTCCTGGTCGTCAGCTTCAGCAGCGATTGGTTGTTCACCACGGACCAGTCACGTGACATCGTCAACGCGCTGACGGCATTGGGCAAGCCGGTCACCTACGGCGAAATCACCACGCCGCGAGGTCACGATTCCTTTTTGATCGCCGAAGACATCGCCCAGTACGGACCGTTGGTGCAAGCTCGGCTCGGTGACATCGACACCGCGCCGGCCTCGATCTCGGAAGTCGAAGAGCTGATCCTCGCCGAGATTCCCGACGGCGCGTCGGTGCTCGACCTGGGCTGTGGAGATGGTCACCTGCTGGCCGCACTTCACA
>NZ_JBFHKV010000144.1:0-11423 GCF_041595215.1 Stieleria sp.
GTCACTCGGCGGACCTTTCATCGAACCGCGGCGGCGACGTTCGGGGCGGCCGCCGGCTTTCACTTCTTTCCCGCGCTGGCCGACAAGAAACTTGAAAAACCGACGCTGGCGGCGATCGGTGCCGGCGGCAAGGGATTGTCAGATATCAACGGTGCCGCCAAGGCAGGGTTTCAGGTCGTATCGCTGGTAGACGTCGTCGATGCACGACGTTTGGCGGATCTTCCGGGTGACAAGAAAGCTGCCTCACGTTTGAAAAAACTTTCCGGCGTGCGAGAGCAATACAGCGACGCTTCGTTCTATCGCGACTACCGTGAAATGCTGGCCGACGTGGGAGACAAGGTCGATGCGGTGACCGTCTCGACGCCCGACCACCACCACTTCCACGCCTCCGCGATGGCGATGCTGGCGGGGAAACATGTCTATTGCCAAAAACCGTTGACGCATGGGATTTGGGAAGCACGGATGCTCAACGAACTGGCCACCCGAACCGGCGTCAAAACGCAAATGGGAAATCAGGCCCACGCCAACGACCACATGCGACGTTGCGTCGAGCTGGTCCGCGCGGGCATCGTCGGCAAGGTCCAAGAAATCCACGCCTGGACCAACCGACCGATCTGGCCGCAAGGCTTTGCCAAGCCGCCCGCAAAAGAGCCCGTCCCCGATGCGATCGATTGGCAACAATGGTGCGGGCCGGCTCCGTTTGTCGATTACAGTTCACGCATCGCACCCTTCGCCTGGCGCGGATGGTGGGACTATGGAACCGGCGCCCTTGGCGACATGGCCTGCCACATCATGGACATGGGTTTCTGGGCGATGGATGCCAAATCGGCGCGCAGTGTTCGGGCCACCCAGGCCGGCGCCACCGATCTTTCTCCGCCGATCAACTCGGTCTTGAAATGGGAATTTGATGCGACACCGTATTCCGCCAAAGACGGGTTCGCGTTTCACTGGTACGACGGCTACATCGATGCCAAATTTGATCGCCAGAGTTGGCAATTGATCAAGAACGGTGACGAGTACAACCATCCCAGCAAAGAAGTCTTGGGGGACGTCGATTTTTCACGCTATGGAAGCGTGATCATCGGAGACGCCGGCAAACTGTTCTTCAATCGATCCCGCAACAATTGGGTGTTGGAAACGGGCGAGTCGATCGATGGGTTTGATTGGCCGGCCCCGTCGCTGCCGCGGGCCAGCGAACAAAACAGCTACGTCGAATGGATGGACGCGGTCTCCGGCAAGATCGATCAAGCCGAATCGCACTTCGGCCACTCCGGTCCGATGACCGAGATGATCTTGTTAGGCGTGATCGCCCAGCGCAACCCCGATGAAACACTGCAGTGGGATTCCCGATCGATGACCATCCAAGGACGCGATGACCTGAGCAAACTGGTCCGCCGCGATTATCGCCAGGGCTGGGAATCACCGGTTTAACACCCGCGCAGGTCCCTCACGCGTCCCGCTGACATCTCAGCACGCCGCGTCAGCCAGTGGCGCGTGGCCCAACCCGACCGAGGCCTGCGTGCTTCATTGCTGCAGGGTCAATTGAAAGTACGCGACGTCCAGCCAGCGATTAAACTTTCGACCGACTTCGGTGAATCGGGCGACTTCCCGGAAACCGAGCGACTTCTGAAGTTCCATGCTGGCCACGTGCTCGGTGCAGACCCCACCGATCAAAACATGAAACCCGAGGGATGACGCGCGTTCGATCAGATCCATCAATAGCGCCCGCCCGATCCCGCGTCGATGCCACCCGCTGTCGATGTAAAACGAAACCTCGGCGGTTTCGGAATACGCCGGGCGTGGATGCCACTGAGACAGCGAAGCCCAGCCGACGACGGTTCCGTCGACACAGTAGACCGTTACTGGATGCCGCTCACCGTGCGCCCTCAGCCAGGCCAGCCGATCCTCGATCGATTCAGGATCGGTGTGAAACGTACACGTGGAAGTGCGAACGTAGTAGTTGTAGATCTCGCTGATGGCGGCCGCGTCGGAGTCCGCCGCAAGCCTGATCAATGCCTCCATCAACTCCCTCGGATCGTCAAGGTCTTAAAGAAACGGAAAAAGCAACCAAGGACTCGCTGTCCCGTACGGCAAAACCGAGCCGCGCCGAGTCACTAAAACTCTTCGATAATCTCATTGCCGCGACGTGTCGCCAGGGCGTCATAGAGTTCGGCGTCGATGTTCTCGGTGATCGCTCGGACGGATCCGTCGCAAAGGGCGAATTGGCAGAGCCCGACGTGGGGAGCGGCGAGACCTTTGTCATCGCCATCTTTCTGGTTGGGTCGAAATTGGGTTTCGAACAGCACCATGTGTCCGTGATCGTCGTCCAGTTCATCGATATCACGAACCGCCGCACTCCAAGCGTTCTCAAACGAACTGTGACCTCCCGCGGTCGTTTGGCTCAATGGGATCGGTCCGTTGTGTCGTTCGCCGAACGCCAGGGTGTTGGACAGTCCATCGAGGATGGCCGCCACCCGAGTCCGGCTGTTGCGATAAAACACGCCTCGACTTGCGGTCGGGGTATCGTCCAAGTTGGTCGATGCATCGGCAGGTCCCCAGTTGGCCGCGTAACTGGCCGCCGCGTACTTCTCGATCGGGTCGGACGACTCGTCGCGGATCACAAACGCATCGGCTGAATACGTATCGCTGGGGCACAAGAACACTTCCAACGGGATCTCTCGAGCGTCTTGATTTTCGGGGGCCCAAATCGGTCGGTTGTAATCAAACAACACCGCGACTTGCCCCTGTTCCAGTTGTGGCAACATCGCCGCTCCCCAAGCCAGTCCCATGTGGTTGGCCGGCTGAAGGGGAGTTCCCTGAGGGCCGGGCTTGTGCAAGTAGCCGGAGGGAAAGACTTTGCACGTCGATTCGTAAGAGTGAAGCCCGAGCGCCAGCTGTTTCAAATTGTTCTGACACGACATGCGCCGAGCGGCTTCCCGCGCCGCCTGGACCGCCGGCAGCAACAATCCGACCAGGATTCCGATAATCGCGATCACAACCAGCAATTCGACCAGGGTGAACGCGGTCCGGCGGGACGATGCTTGAGTCATGTTGTTTCAATCGCAAGGTTGGACAATGGCGGGGAATCTGGCGGCTGAATTTTCTCAGCGTCTGAACAGATTACTCTACAACCACGTCCAGTTCACCCATCCGGTAGACGACATTCTCTGAAACATCAAATGTGTGGCCTGCCGCGTCGATCGTCCAATCCGTGAGCCGGATTTCGCTGTCTTCTTCCACGAACAGCGTTTGGATTTGGGGCGGCAACGCTACTTCGTATCCGCCTTCCTGACCGTTCTTTTCCAAAGTCAGAGTCAATGAGTCGGTGTCGACGGTCAGGCGAAGGACGGGCGGCGATGGACCGACATCCCAGGATTTCCATTGACCATCGTCGGCTTCCGCGAGGAAATGAACCGTCAATCGTTCCGGAAACCCCTCGACGATCTCCAAATGTGGCCCCAATGGAACGGGGCGCGTCGCTGGCTGGTTCGCCGAAGTCGGCTCGCCCCGCCAGCGCAAACTCACGACGTGTCCTCCGTGTGGAGCGGGCCAATGGCGGTGGCCGTGGGCGTGGGGATGCGTGTGAGCGCCACTGAAGTTCTCGCCATGGTCGTGGTCATGGCGATGCGGATCACCGTGAAGATGTTTGTGATCGTGCCGCAAATCCGACTGGGTATCGATGACGACCACCGGTTCCGGCGGCGCGGACGTGCCGCAGCCGGTACAGCCGATCAACAGGGTCCAAACCACGGCGGACCAGACGACAGGGATGCCAGCGGCGGTGAAGCGTTTCATGACTCGATTGTATGGCATCACCAAGTCGTTGCCGATCTCCCGCGGCAGCGTGACTTCCCCTTTGCCGCCGGTCCGCTAGGCTATCGGTCCCTCCGCCACCCCCAGCCTGCCGTGTTCGACGACTCCTATCACCTGCTGTTTCCTCTCGCCGCCAGCGTTCTATTCGCTTGTGGCCTGCTTTTTCTAAAACGGGCAACCCTGGAAGGGGCCAATCCGTGGACCGTGTCCTTGGTCGCCAATCTGTGGGCGGCGACGCTGTTTTCGGGGTTTTGGTTTCTCGAAAGCGAACCGGTCAACGTTTGGTTGCTCTGGCAACCGGCGCTCGTAGCGGTGTTTTACATCAGCGGCCAGATGGGGACGTTTTTTGCGATCACGCACGGCGATGTTTCGATCGCGGCGCCGCTGTTCGGCATCAAAGTATTGTTGGTGGCGATTTTGGCGACGTTGATTGGTGGCCAAAGTCTGCCGACGGCGATTTGGTTGGCGGCCACACTGGCGACCATCGGCATCGCCCTGGTTCAGTGGACGGGGTCGGGCACGCACAGCCGCATTGGCTACACGATTCTCAGTGCGATGGTTGCCAGCACGTCGTTTTCGATCTTCGACGTACTGGTCCAGCGGTTCTGCTCTTCGCCGACCGCGGCGTGGTCATCGGGGCGTTTCTTGCCGATCATGTTCTGGTTCGTCGCGAGCTTCTCGACCGTCTTTTTGGTCGGCTTTCAGCGGGAAAAATTTGCAATCCCGGCAGTCCGGCGGTCCCTGCTGATCGGCGGGCTGCTGATCGGTTTACAGGCGTTGTGCATCGTCTTCACCCTGTCCGCCTTCGGCGACGCACCGCGGGTGAACGTGGTTTATTCGATGCGGGGCATTTGGGGCGTCTTGCTGGCCTGGGGGGCGGCGTTGATCTGGGGCGGCAGCGAAGCGGATTTATCGCGAAAAACGATGGTGTTTCGCCTCGGCGGAGCCCTGTTGATCACGATTTCGGTCGTGATCGCGATTCTGTTTGGATAAGACTCGCAAACGCTCCAAGCTGCATCTCATTGCGTTAAATCCGTTATCTTTTAGGCTAACGGTCCGAATCCGTTTCACCTCCCCCCTGACCGAGATCTTGACGCATGAAAGCGATGCTGTTGACCGAATACAAACACTTGGAAGTCACCGAAGTGGACAATCCCACGGTCGGGCCGAAAGATCTGCTGGTTCAAGTGAAAGCGTGTGGCATCTGCGGCAGCGACATCCACGGGTACGACGGCAGCAGCGGACGTCGGATTCCGCCCTTGGTGATGGGACACGAAGCGTCCGGAATCGTTGCCGAAATTGGCAGCGAGGTGACCGGTTTTGCCGTCGGTGATCACGTGACGTTCGATTCCACCGTTTCGTGCGGCGATTGTTTTCATTGTCGCCGCGGCGAGATCAACCTGTGCGACAACCGCACCGTTCTGGGCGTCTCGTGTGGCGAGTACCGCCGTCACGGTGCGTTCGCCGAACTGGTCTCGGTGCCCCAACACATTTGTTACCGCTTGCCCGAAGAGATGCCGTTTGAACATGCCGCATTGATCGAAGCGGTCTCGGTGGCCGTCCACGCGGCCAACCGAACGCCGGTCCAATTGGGCGACACGGCGGTGGTCGTCGGCAGCGGCATGATCGGATTGTTGACGATCCAAGCAATCCGACTGGCCGGCTGCGCCCGAGTGATCGCGGTGGATTTGGACCAGGACCGCTTGGACGCCGCGTTGTCACTGGGGGCCGACGTGGCACTCAAGGCCGACGAGGTCGATGTCGCCGAAGAGGTTCGAAAATTGACCGGTGGCCGCGGCGCCGACGTCGCCTTGGAAGTCGTCGGCGCCAGTGCGACGATCGACACCGCGATCGCCTGCCTGCGCAAAGGCGGCTCGATCACGCTGGTCGGCAACCTGGCACCGCGCGTCGAAGTTCCCTTGCAGGCCATCGTCACCCGAGAATTGAACGTTTTTGGCACATGCGCCTCGTGTGGTGAGTACCCTGCGTGCATTGAATTGATGCGGAGCGGCGCTATTCAGGTCGCACCGCTGATTACCGCGACGGCAACGCTCGAAGAAGGCCCCGAATGGTTCTCACGTCTTTATGCCGGTGAGAAGGGTGCGATGAAGGTGGTCATTCAACCGGGTGTGTCGGCGTAGTCTCTCCCCAATTTATCCCTCCCAATTCTTCTGATCATGAAACGAATCTCCGCGCTCCTTTGGCCGTGCTTCGGCCTCGTCCTGATGTCCGTCCTGTTGCTTCCTCAGGTCGGCAAGGCGGTTGAAGTCGAAACGGCCGATGACATTCAGCTCTATACGCTAAAAAATGCCAACGGCATGACGGTGCGAATCACCAATTATGGTGCGATCATCATGTCCATCGTGGTCCCGGATCGCGAAGGAAACATGGCCGACATTGCACTCGGCTATAACGACATCGCCAGCTACACCAACGCCGTGGACAAACCCTATTTTGGTGCCGTCGTCGGTCGTTACGGGAATCGAATCGCGAAAGGCAAGTTCACGATCGATGACCAAGAGTACTCGCTGGCGATCAACAACCCGCCGAACAGTTTGCACGGCGGAATCATCGGCTTTGACAAAGTCATCTGGAACGGAAGCGTCGACGAGGAAGCCAACGCGGTGACGCTGACTTACCTGGCCAAGGACGGTGAAGAAGGCTACCCGGGAAATCTAAATTGCTCGGTGACCTATCGGTTGACCGACGAGAACGCAATCGAAATCGATTACTCGGCCACGACCGATAAAGCGACCCCGATCAACCTGACCCAGCACACGTACTTCAACCTCAAAGGCGAAGGCGAGGGCACGATTCTGGGCCACGAACTGATGATCAACGCCCGCCGTTTCACTCCCGTCGATGCAACCCTGATCCCGACCGGCAAGACCCCGGCCGTCCAGGGAACCCCGTTCGATTTCACGACCGCAAAACCGATCGGCCGCGACATCGCCGCTGAAAACGAACAGTTGAAATTCGGCGGCGGTTACGACCACAACTGGGTCCTGGACAAGGGCGGCCAAACCGGCGAGATGACGTTGGCCGCGACCGTTTACGAACCCAAGAGCGGACGGGTGCTGGAGATTTCAACCACCGAACCGGGCATTCAGTTCTACAGTGGAAATTTTCTCGACGGACGACTGACCGGAAAGTCGGGAAAGAGCTACGTCCACCGCGGCGGCTTTTGTCTGGAAACCCAACACTATCCCGACAGCCCCAATCAGCCGAACTTTCCCTCGACGATCCTGAAACCGGACGACGAATACGCGACCAAGACGATCTTCAAGTTCTCGACGCGCTGAGGTGAGCTTGAATCGCGTTTCGCTCAATCGACATTGAGGGGCGCCGCTCGCGCTGGCACGAACCGGCTGATAACAAACGATGATCAGCCGTTTGGCGCGAGCCTACGGGCCCCATAGAACGCGAGCGGAACAGGGGCCAGGCTGCAACTTGCGGAACGATGCAACGATGACTGGGCCCACGGATGGCAGCGCGAACCCACAGATTTATTGCACCCTGTCATCCGTGGGTTCGCGCTGCTATCGGTGGGCATTATTTTCGATGGAAAGCCCGTTAAGATTGCTGGAGGGCTACCGCAAAATCAAGCGTAGCCAGAGCACTAGGGCAACAACCAGGGCGTGACTTGGTTTTTCATCTGGTTTCGCACCGGCAAGGCCAACGGGTTCTGGTAGTCCGGGGGACGCATGGATTTGTCGTCCGGACCGATGTCGGCTTGTGGAAAGGGGTCGTGGACGACCGCGTTGGCTTGCTGGTAATTCATCGGCCCCGGCGGAGCCACCCAGCCGCGGTTGACCAAGCTCTGACAGCCCGTCAGGCCCGTCATCGCCAAGGCAAGACCCAAACCGCCACAAAGGCATCGTCGATTCAATCGTGCGTCCATCGTCCATCCCCTCATGTGGCGTAAGCTTCCAGCTTGCGAGCGTGGCGTAAGCTTCCAGCTTGCGATCCGTAGTGTCAGCTTCCAGCTTGCGAGCGTGGTGTCGGCTTCCAGCTTGTGAATTCTTCTTCAGCCAATGGCAAGCAGGATGCTTACCCCACTTGGGGCGAGCAGGATGCTTACGCTTCAGCGTACCGAAACCGTCCGGCCCGGCGGTAGACCAATTCATTTGTTCTGGCGGCGGTAATGCTGGCTGATCGCCAAGATCGCGACCAGATACATCGTCCCGAACAGCAGCGGCGCGATCTCAGGCCACCAGGCCATCAGCGGAGCAACCAGAAAAAACGCGATGCCCGCCAGAGCCGAGCCGCCCCAGATGTGACCGGCCATCGCCACAAAGGCAAATCCGCTGAGTGCCGAGGCGAGCGGGAACAACGCGGAATGATTGATGCCGCCGATGACCAACAAGATATTGATGACCGCCAATGCGCTCAGGTAGCCCAGCCAGATCGACCAGACCGGGCGTTCGGCGATACTGCGCGGCGACAGGGCCCCGTCGCGGGCTCGATAAATCGTTCCGATGATCAGCGCAAACATCGTCAATCGCGGAATCCAATAGGCGATCGATGGTGGAAAATTCATCTGCAGCAAGACAAAAATCAACACGTGCGTGACGAAGATGATCACACCCAGCAACAGCAGCGTGCCGTGCCAATGCATAAAATGACCTTGATGCTGGTCACGTCCGATCTCGCGGGCCACCCGTTCGATCAAACCGCTGCCGGCCGCCTTGATGGTGTCACCGGCAAGAAAGCGATCCAGATCGTCGGCCAGTTCGTCGGCGGATTGGTAGCGACATTCCGGTTCGTACCGAATCGCTTTGAGACAGATGTTCTCCAGATCGCGTGACAATTGCGGACGGTAGCTGCGTGGCAAACACGGTTCATCTTGCAACACGCTTCGGATCACTTCGGCCGGGTTGGAGCCCTCGTGCGGTGGCACGCCGGTGATCAGTGCGTAGAGCATCGCGCCGAGCGAATAAACGTCCGAGGCGACTCCCGATCCGGCGTTACCGGACGCCTGTTCGGGACTCATGTAATTGGGAGTCCCCAACACCTGTCCCGTCCGTGTCAACATCGTCCCCTCGCGACTCCACTTGGCCAGCCCGAAATCGGTCACCAACGGTCGGCCTTCCTGGTCGATCAGAATGTTGTCCGGTTTGAGGTCACGATGCACGATCCCCGCCCGATGCGCGTAGGCGACGGCTCGGGCGATCTCGCGGACCAGTTCGGCGGCGCGGGTGTCTGCCAACGACTGATCATCGACAAACTGCTGCAACGTCGGCCCGTCGACCAACGTCATTGAAAAGTACTCGTGGCCGTTCCACGTCCCGATTTCATGGATCGAAATGATCCCCGGATGATCCAAGCGGGCCGCCGATTCGGCTTCCATGCGAAACCGTTTGCGTTCTTCTTCGCTGGCCAGCACTCCGTTGCTGATCAACTTCACCGCGACCGGGCGATCGAGTCCCGTCTGACGCGCACGGTACACAACCCCCATGCCTCCGCGAGCGATCTCGGATTCGATCCGGTACGATCCGATCTCCTGACCACACAGCGACAGGATCTGCGGCGGCGGCGTCTCGCCCATCCAGTGATGGTTGCGAAAAAAGCTACACAGCTCGTCGGCATGCTGTGGGTAGCGTGCCAAATAATCCGACGGGTCGGGCGACTGCCCGTCTTCGAGACGCTGCAGATACTCCGCCAAGATCTCGTCCAAGGCGTCATCGCCTTCGATCGGGGTGTCGTTCGGATTGGTTTTGTCGGTGGCCATTGGGCAACTATAACTGAAAGCCGTGATGGCATGCACAGCATGCCCTACCAGCTACGCTTGGCATCGCAGCAAGTAGGTGATGCTGTGCATCACATTCGGCCACGCACCCTTGGCGTTCGCCGTGATGGCAAGCCCCGCACCCACCGAGGGCTGCCTATTCCGCCTTCGCCTCGGCCACCGATTTCAAGTACGCCATCAAATCCAGCACTTCGTCCTTGCTGTACTGGTCCATCAACGCCTTGGGCATCATCGATGTCGCACTGCGTTTGATCAGCTCGATGTCGTCCTGCAGGATGATCACCGGTTCTTTGGCTTCGGGGTTGGTCAACAACGTGACGGTGTCGTCATTTTCATCGACCACGATGCCTGACAACGTTTTGCCATCGACGGTCAGAATGATCTGCATCGCGTACTTGCTGTCGATCTTGTGCGAAGGGACCAAGATCTCGCGTAGGATCCCCAGGTGATCGGACTTCCATTTGGTGTAGGTATCGGTCAGTTCGGGTCCGACCGCGCCGCCGACGTTGTTGATCTTGTGGCATCCCACGCAGGAGGCTTCGTTGAAGACTTTCTCGCCGATCTCCGGTGAACGCCCACGAAGGTCCGCATCAAAGTCGCCGGCGAAATCCTCCAGTGTCCACGCTTGGACGAACGAGCGGGTGCTGCCGAGAGGATTGGCCGGTTCGACCGGATTCTGGTTCCAGGCATCCAGGTCGTCGACCACGACCATCACTCCGTACATGCGATACCAGTGTTGGGGAAACGTGCAGACATACGGATACTCGCCCGGCTCTGACGGAGCGGTCAGGGTGATCCGAGTCGAGTTGTCTGGCGCAACCATCTCGCTCGCCGCGAGGACGTTGGGTGAATCCGGGACATACGGCAATCCGCCGCTGCCTTCGGGGCCGGCCGCCAACCCTGCCATCGCGACTCCCTTGAGCGCGCCCGGCTGGGTGATCACCAGGTTGTGCGGCATCAGGTCGTGGTTTTCCAAAAGAATCTGCACCGGACGCCCGGCTTCGACCGCGAAGTACGCAACGTCGTAACGCATCTCTTCTTCGACCGTCCCGATCTTCACGACCCGGACGGTGACTTCGCGAAGCCGGCTCCGCAATGCTCTGGATTGCTGTGGCGGGATCTTCGTCAGCAGCCGATCGACCAACTGCATCGCATCGATGAACGCGTCAGTCGTCCGCTCGGCCGCCGGCGTGACTTCGGCGAACGCAACCAGGGCTTCGGCCGCCTCGAGTGAGCTGTCGGCTTGAAAAACGGACGGTGGCAATCGCATCAGACCGCGGCAGGCGGCGACTCGCGTTGCCGGATCATCGACCTGCGTGATCAATCGCTGGTAGGTGTCGTCTTGATCGGCGGGAATGCGGGACAACGCGTCGATCGCGGCGAGCTTGACGTCGAGCGAATCGGCAGATTCGAATTGGGACACCGCGTCGTCGCGCTGCGCCACTTTCAATTTTTTGCTGGGCAGTTTGCGGATTGCGGCCAACATGGCGATGGTGGCGTCGGCGTCCGTTTCGGCGATCGATCGCGCCGTGTCCGTGTCGCCGGCGACGATCAGTCCCGCCAGCGCGATCGAACGCAGCGCGGGGTCGTCATCGCGGGCCAGCTCGGACAGCGTGGGTTGGAGCGCCGTCAATTCCGCCGCGGGACGTTTCAACATCAGCCCGGTCAACAGATCGACCAACCGCCTCGCGTCCGGGGTATCCATTTTCGACTTGGTGATCGTCGCCAGCATTTCCGCCGCAACCGTACTGTCTTTCAGTTTGGCCAGCGCCGCAAACGCTTCGTCCCGAATGCCCGCCGCCATCGCCGGTCGCCCCACGATGGCTTCATAGACGGGGATGTACTTCTCGTCGTCCGTTGA
>NZ_JBFHKV010000145.1:0-11409 GCF_041595215.1 Stieleria sp.
ATATTGGCAAGGCCCCGTCGCCTCGTCCACTACCGCCTACCCGAAACGCAAGGTGACAAGGAATACTAGGGCTCCGGCCAAACTTAATTTCGGTGTAGCGTAACTCGCAAGCGGCTCGTTGATCGAGTGAGCCGCGACGCGTCAGCGGCTGGGCGCGACGGACTTTACCCGTGGCCTCACGGCCAGCGGCTCACCGATCGTGTTGACGGAGCACTCGTCCCAAGGCATGTCGTTGAGAACGAAAGCGACCCTTCGCCGGATCGACGCCGTCGAACGTGCCTTCGAGGAATCGCAATGAAAACACTTGTTACAGAAACCCATTTCTTATCGGTGCAGCTCTACTGCGTTGAAGGGCTTGGATGAGAGTGCAGCTCGACAGGCTCCTCATTTCCCGATCGGGTGACTAGGCTTTCAAAGTCAGATGGTGTGATCGTGCGAGGCAAAAACAGAGCGGCTCCATCAGCCATGACTGCGTTGAAGCCACGATCGTGGATACCCATTCCGTCAGCGATCTCGGCATACATTTCCGTTGAGGGTAAATCAAAAGGCGACATCCAGTGAACGGCATGGGTTCTTGTCTCACTGATAAGCAAGGTCCCTCTGATCGGATCATCAATCGAGGAACGGGCATTTGGGACGGAGCCCGACAGGACGGAATCGTTGTGGAGACAGGCGACATAATTGGTATGTGTCGGTGGAGTCTCTCCGATGCAAGCAGGGCAGCGGAACACGTCCGGCATCATCGCCGCAAGCTTTGAATTGTTCGGGCCGTCCCATGGTTCATCAAACCGGTACCTGTCGTACAAATCTTGTTGATTGAGGTACGGCAGGAGGAGGACACGCCAGCTATGGGAAGGTTGCTCATCGTCACCGGGAATGAACGCGGGAGGAAATGTGCCGTGATCAATTTCGTATTGTCGAAGCGCCAGCCCAATCCATTTCATGTTGTTCGCGCACATCATACGTTTGGACGCCGGGAATCCGGGGCCCTGACGTGGCGAGCAGATCCACCAGCCGATGGCGATCGCGAGCAGGACTGTTAGGACGGTGGTCGCGCGTTTGATAGCGATTCGTTGCATTGGAGTGACTGGAATCACAGCATGCGTTCTTTCAGACGCATTTCGGTCAGCTGGCATCGACGACCAATGCGGTGGCCTGGAGCTCTGAGATCCGGTTGCGGAACCGTTTGAAATCGTCGGAGTCACTTTTGGCGGTGTTGAGGTTTTTGAACAGCCCGATCAGCTCGGTGAAGAACACCCGGGCTTGCTCTTTGTCTTCGAACCCGTACTCGTCGTTGATCAGCTTCTGGCAGAGCAGGAACGTTTCCTTTTGTCGTTCCAGCGGCACCGAGACGTCGACCGGATCAAAGGCGTCTTGTTGCAAGTACACCATGTCCAGGAACATCGCTTTTTGGTACGTCACGTAATCTTCGATCGAGATGCCTTCTTCGCCGGTGACCTGCATCATCTGGTCGATACTTTCGCCGTCTCGCAACAACTGGTGCATCGCCGAAACGCCGGCGGTCCAATGCGGATCGACTTCGGATTTGAAGAATGATTCGAGCTGATCGCGATAGCGAGACCACGAAATCAGCGGATCGATGGCGGGATAAAAACGTTTGTACGCACGGTCGTAGGACAGTCCCAAAAAGCATTTGACCGTCCCCAGTGTCGACTGGGTGACCGGTTCTTCAAAGTTGCCGCCGGCGGGTGAAACCGATCCGATCAGGGTCAAACTGCCGGTCGTGCCGTCCGCCATCCGCAACACACCGGCGCGCTCATACAGTTCCTTGATCGCACTGTCCAAATAAGCCGGAAACGCCTCTTCGCCGGGGATCTCTTCCAGCCGTCCGCTGGTTTCCCGCATCGCCTGGGCCCAACGCGATGTCGAATCGGCCAACAGCAACACGTCCAGCCCCATTTGCCGATAGTATTCGCCCAGCGTGATGCCGGTGTAGATGGATGCTTCGCGGGCAGCGACCGGCATCGACGAGGTGTTGCAGATGATGATCGTGCGATCCATCAGCTTTCCACCGGTCCGCGGATCGGGCATTTCGGCAAAGTCATGAATCGTTTCAACGACTTCGCCCGCCCGCTCGCCACAGGCCACCACGATCACCACGTCGACGGTGCTGTAACGCGCGATCAATCCCTGCATCACGGTTTTGCCCGCCCCGAACGGGCCGGGGATGCAGGCGGTCCCGCCACGGGCAATCGGAAAGAACGTGTCGATGATTCGCGTGGTGGTGATCAGCGGTTGCGACGGGAACTCCCGCTCGATCAGCCGCTGTTGCTGCATCAGCGCCGAGATCGGTCGACGAACGGGCCACGTTTGCACCAGCGGGATCCGCATCTGGCGGCCCTTGGCATCCGTCAACGTGGCCACCGTCGCGTCGGTCCGCCAGCGGCCCTCGGCGATCGCCTGGACCGTCATCGTGCCGCTTGCATCAAAGGGAACCATCACCTTGTGAACGATGTTCTTCTCAGGAATGGTCCCCAGCACCTGACCGGCGACGACCTGATCACCGACCTGACACACCGGGGTGAAGTCCCACCGTCTGGCCGGGTCGAGCGCGGCGACGTCGCGACCGCGTTTGAGAAAGAACCCGTCCAACTGGGCCAACTCGCTGAGCGGGTTCTGCAACCCGTCATAGATCGTCCCCAGCAACCCCGGGCCGAGTGACACCGACAACATCTCACCGGACAGCTCGACTTTGTCACCGAAACGCACGCCGTCGGTTTCTTCGAAAACTTGCAATTCGGCTTGGTCGCCGTTGACCCGCAGGACTTCGGCCTTCAAGCGTTCTTCACCCACGCACACGTAGGCGACCTCGTTCTTCATGATCCGTCCGCCGGACACTTCGATACGAACGATGTTCCCGTTGACCCCCAAGACCTTGGCGGTGGCAGAGTCTTGATCGTTGGCGGTAGCGTTCATTGAATTCCCAGGTATCGACGAAGAGAAAAAAATCCGTGGCGTAAGCAGCCGGCTTGCGTCTGGCCTCGCCCCAATCGGCCTGTGCATGAGTCGGCGTCATTCGGGTCACCCATCCAACTGGAGTAGCACATCAGCAATTCACCCCACCGGTTTGCAGGATGTCATCGACCAAGTCGTTGAACCGTTGTCTGCCACATTGTTCATTTTGGCTTGCCCAACGATGCAGGATCTCCCATCGCGCCAGGTACAACACGACCGACTCGAACGAAAACGTGTACTGATCGTTCCATCGACTCCAGTGATTCCACAGTTCTGTGAACAGGTGCCACTGGGCCCGTCGCGGTTGATGGTCTTCGATCGCCTGGCAGAACCGTGGCAACCAACGGAAACGGTCGTTGAGCCGAAAACAAGGTTCATCCCAATGCCGTTGGATCCAGACGGCCAAGGGCAATTCGGGAAACTCGGGCGGAGGCAACCCGCCGCGTTGGCATCGCAGCGCCGCGACCAGCATCCGCATCTCAAATCGATGGTGAACCAGCAGGGCGACCAACGGGTGCCGGATCTCCGCGACCAGGCGACGGTGCGTGGCGCGAATTTCGGCATCGCTGCGGTCGCGTGGCTGACGGTCCCAACGAAAGAAGTCAGAAACTTGCTGGACGGTTTGCCGGTCGTGGTGGTCGAGCATGGAAACCCTGTGCCGCAACGTGGCGGCGGAGATCGGGATCGGCCCGTCATCAAACTCGCGTGGCAACTGCGGCAGCGATGCCATCAGCGTGTAGTAGGACTGCATGTCAAATCAGGCATCGTTGGCGAGGGAACTGATCCGTTGACGAAACTTGGGTGCCAAGAAACGCATCAGCGCCGCGGTGACCGCCTCGTCGCTGAAGTTGATCTCGATGTCATCGTCGACGATCTGGATGCGAAATCCGTGCGTCAACGATCGATCGGCTTGCAAATGAACGCCCTGCCGCAACATGTCTGCGGCTTGGCCTTTGACGAACGCCTCGATCGACTTTGCGCCGTCCGGGGAGACCAGAAGTTTCAGCTTGGCCGTTTGATCCGACTGGGCGCCGGCGGGCCCGGCACCGAGCGTCGCGATCGCTTGGGTGGCCATTTCTCGGATCAGTTCGGCGACAAATTCGGCGTCTTCGAATTGCTCGCGCACCAATCCGCCGACCCAGCCGCGGAATTCGTGTTGCAGTTGTTCCTTGAGGTGCAAACTGGCATCGCGGCTGGCCAATTCGAGCGCCCGCTTGCCGTTGGTCTGCGTCCGCTCGGCTTGCAGCTGAGCTTCGCTTGCGATCGTGGCGGCTTCGGCACGAGCCGCGTCGATCAACTTGGCGGCCTGCTTCTTGGCTTCGGCCAACAAGGCCTCGGCCTGCTGCTGGCCTTCCTGAACGCCTTCGGACTTAAGCCGGTCGATCAGTTCTTGAACGCCCACACTGGCGTCCGCTTTGGCGTCTGGCTGGGGTTGAGCCGCCTTGTCGACGGGGGATGAAGTTGACATGGAATCAGGAACCTCCAGCCGCTGAGGGCAATCCGCCCGCGAGGATCAAGGCAAACACAAAGGCGAACACGGCGAAACCTTCGACGATCGCCGCGGGTGCCACCGACAATCCAAACACTTCGGGTTTACTCTTGGTCGCGTGAATCGCCGACGCACAACACTTGCCCTGGAACCAGCCGCTGAACAACAACGCCAGTCCGCACAGCGTGCCGATCGCGAACATCCCCGGAGCCGCTTGGATCTGGAAACTGCCGTTCATCGACAGCATCACGACAATCCCATAAATGGTTTGCGAGGACGGCAGCGCGGAGACACCGATCAGTCGCCCGTAGCCGCCTTCCACATCCAACATCGCCCCGCAAGCGGCTTGACCACCGGCGGCGCAGCCCAAGATGCTGCCGATCGCCCCCAAGAACAGCGGGGCATAGATCCCGATCCTGCCCAACATTTCCACCATCGGTTCGTCCATCACTTGTTCGCTCTCATTTCAAAGGCTTGGAACGGTTGCCCCTCGTCAGTCAGGGACCAGCTAAAGAATTCAATACAGGTCAAACGCAGCCCGTGGACGACGCCTCCGACCACTGCCAGGACGAAGTTCAGGGTGTGGCCCAATAGAAAGACCAACAAACCCAACAAGATCCCCACGCCGGGCACCTGCGCCGCATCGGACGCCATCTCGTTGAACAACAGCGCCAATTGAGCACTGGCCAACCCCAACGCGAACAGTCGCAGGTAACTGAGCGCGTCGCCGAACGCCTTGGTCACACCGGTCAGCCCCAAGGCGCCATCGAGACAGCGTGCCAGCAGGTCGCGTGGACGTGTTGAAAAGACGGGCCGCGTGCTGGAAAAGCAAAACACGAGCAGCAACCCGACACCCAACATCCACCAGCCACCGGCGGCGACCGTTTCCGACCACGCGGCGGAGTCTCCGCCAAGGTGTCCCGCCACCAGCGCCATCACGTCGGGCTTGGGCAGCATGGTCAAAGTCAACAACCACCCGCCGATCAAAGCGACCACCCAGCCGACCGAGGACAACGCATGACCGCTGCCCAGCCAGCGCCAGGCGACCACCGCGTTGGCCAGCACCAGATGAAAGACTCCGATCGTGGCCGAAATCAACATCATCGCCTCGCGATCCTGCATGATCGAATTGTCACCGCTCTTGATCACCAGTCGGTCCAACCAACTCCCCGGTGCCGGCGCGACGCCGAAAAAGCTTCCGATCATCAGCCCATAGACAATGGTCACCACGACCATGAACACCGCCAGTTGTCGGAACTGACGTCCCGCGGCGGTTCGGCCGAGCCGCCGCGCGGTCAGTGCCACAATGCAACCGAGCACGACTCCGTAACCGGCGTCGGCCAGGATCATGGCGAAGAACGCGGCGAAGGAAAAAAACATCACCCAGGTCGGATCCCAGGATCGATAGCCGGGGGTCATGAAGAACGTGACGGCACCCTCGGCACCGGCGATCGGACGCGGGTTGCTGAGCAACGTCGGTGGCAATTCGTCCATTTCGGGAGCCCGCTGATGCAACGCCAACGTGTTTTCCCGAGCAAAGGTTTCCAGCGCCGCCAGTTTGCTGCGTGGCGCCCAGCCTTGCAGTGCAAACACCGGACCATCGACCAACGAACGCTGCTTCGCGTTCAACCGCGCCGTTTCATCCTCGGTCACCGCAAGCGCTCGACGCAAACGATCCAGCCAACGGGTCAGCGCGATGCGTTGCACTTGCAGCCGTTCGCGTTGTTCGCCGATCTCCGCCAGTCGCGACTGCAGCTGCGACAACGGACGCGGATCCAACTCCTCCGGATCGCAGGGCATGTGGGCGGGCGGGTGTTTCGCGATGATCACCCAGTATTCATGTTCTGAGTCGGTGTTGACCACACTGACACAGCAGTCCGCTCTGACGCTAGCCGGCACCTGGCGGACCTCGCGATGCAACAGCCGGTAAAAGAAGAATTGTTGTCCTCGCAATTCGTCGGTCGCCGGCAATCGGAAGTCGCCCCACGGACGGGTTTGTTCGATCTTTTCGGCAACCTCCTCCTGTTCGTCGGCCAGTTCCCGCGATTCAGATTCGATCCGTAAGACTTCTGCGGCGATTCGCGTGACGTCAGCAGGATCCGAGACGGTCTTTGTCGAACCGCGCCGCGTGGAACGTGACGGCGGAGGACGTTTTTCGGGGCAACTGTCCAGATAGGCGATCGCCGCTTTCAAGTCATCGGCGCCGATCGCCGTCCCCTGCGGCTTGCTGCCATCGTTGACCAGATCCACCAGATGGACACAGCCCAATCGTTGCAGTTCCAACAAAACCTGGTCGCGATCTTTCAAATCACCGATCAAAGTCACTCGTTGCAGCGGAACAATGGCCATCTCTTGATCTTCCGCCTAACGTGACTTGGCAATTTTTGATCGCACGACGGCCGCGCGTTCTTGGTCGGACAGGAAGATCACGATTCGGCGAATATTCTCCTCCGCTTTGGGAATCAACACCTTGTCGAACAGATTCACCCGTTGCGTCACGCGGCGCAGCGCCGCGCCCAATGCGTCGGTTCGCTTTTCCGCAATCCTCATTCGCACCCGCAATCCCACCATCTGCTTGAGTGCTTCGACGAGGGAATCGACCCAGAACGGAATCGCCAGACGCGAATAGGGATCGACTTCCAAACGCAGTCGGCCGAACTTGGGGATGGCGGTACCGACGACGTTTTCCGTTTTGATTTCAACCTCGGCCACTCGCACCCACTGGGCCATCTCGGTGATGTCGATCGTGGAACCGCCGATCAGCGGGTACAGCGATTGCAACTCCTCACCGACGCGGTGGACTTCGGCCGCGATCTCCGCCAGTTCCTGTTTCGACTGCCGCCACGCGGCTTGCAACTGCTGACGCTTCAGTTCCAACGAAGGCAAGAACCGGCGATACAGTTTGGCTTGATCGCGTTGCCGCTTCAGCGTCGTTTTGTTCAGCGCAAGTGTCATGATGCTGGGTAATACTTGTTCAACAACTTTTCGCGAACCAACAGCTCTTGTGGCTCAAAACATTCCGCCATCGTTTGCCATCCCAGGTCCAATGCTTGTTCCAGCGGCACGGCGACGTCGAAACGCATGAATCGCTGCGTGAACAGCTCGCCGAATTTCAACAGTTTGTGATCCATCGCCGACAGCTCGAACGCCATCTGTTGTTTCTGTTCGGCTTGACGGGCTCCGGAATACAAGCGGATCATGGTGTTCATCACCGCCGAATGATCCTCGCGAGTGACTTTACCGATCACTTGTTGTTTCAACCGCGAGAGCGAACCGAAGGGGTCGATCATCCCATCGTGCAAATAAAACTGTCCTTCGGTGATGTAGCCGGTGTTGTCGGGCACGGGATGGGTCACGTCGTTGCCGGGCATGGTGGTCACGGCCAGCAGCGTGACCGAACCGGCACCGCGATAATCACACGCCCGCTCGTAGCGCAACGCCAACTGGCTGTACAAGTCGCCCATGTAGCCGCGATTGGACGGGATGCGTTCCATCGCCACGCCGATCTCTTTCAGCGCGTCGGCGAATGCGGTCATGTCGGTCATCAGCACGAGCACGCGTTTGTTTTGTTCGACGGCAAACCGCTCGGCGACTTTCAACGCCAAGTCGGGGGCCAGCAACCGTTCGACGATCGGATCCGACGCCCGATTGGCGAACATCACCGTGCGGGGGAACACGCCTTCGTTTTCGAAGGTGTCGCGAAAGAAGTGGAACTCATCAAAGATCAGCCCCAGCCCGCAAAACACGACCACGTCGGCGTCGGCTTGGATCGCGATCCGAGCCAGCAGTTCGTTGTACGGCTCGCCGGCGATCGAAAAGATCGGGATCTTTTGACTTTCCACCAAACAGTTGAAGACGTCGATCATGGGGACCTTGGTCTCGATCATCTTCGAGGGCACGACCCGCATCACGGGATTGACCGAAGGCCCGCCGACGTCGACACGCCGTTGTCCGAGCAATTCCGGACCGCCGTCGACGGGCTGGCCGACACCGTTGAAAATGCGGCCCAAGATGTCATCACAGAAAAGCACTTGGGCGGCGTGCCCCAGAAAACTGACCCGCGCGTCCGAACGCAGCCCCTTGCCGCCGGCGAACA
This sequence comes from Stieleria sp., assembly GCF_041595215.1. NCBI lineage: Bacteria > Pseudomonadati > Planctomycetota > Planctomycetia > Pirellulales > Pirellulaceae > Stieleria > Stieleria sp. The sequence continues at coordinate 8,562 of NZ_JBFHKV010000145.1, forward strand.
CTTGCAGCGAAACACGTTCGTGATCAATCTCGGTGACTTGAGCCAACGACGTCGTCCCGTCGCTGTTCTTGACCCACGCGAGTTCGCCGAGCGCGACGCCACTGGCGTGGATCGTCAGAATGTCTCCGACGATCGAGAGCACTCGGGTATGTGAAAATAGTTCAGGAAAAGGCACAGTGGAGTTATCCGCACAGGCGTATGAATTCACAGCATCATCACGTCAATGGCTGTTTGAATCAATGTCATTTCGAAACGATCACTTCGACAGACGCCTCACCGCAGCCAACTTGGGATGCAACCGGCGAAGTCATCATGACGTCTAGCGATCGACTAGGTTGCGTTGGTCGCAGACACCCCCTTACGGTCAAGCAGCGATAACAACTCATCGAGCACGCTGGGATCTTCAATCGTGGAGGGCAGTTGCCACGTTTTGCCTTCGGACATCAAGCGCATCGTTCTCCGCAAGATCTTTCCCGAACGCGTCTTGGGTAACCTGTCGGCCAGGATCACGTGTTTGAGCGCCGCGATCGGCCCCACCTGATCGCGCACTCGCTGGATCAGTTCCGCTTCCAAGACCTCCGGATCCAGCATCACATTGGATTTAAGCACCGCAAACCCCACCGGCACCTGGCCTTTGAGCGCGTCTTCCACGCCGATCACCGCACATTCGGCCACCGCCGGATGCGACGCCAGTGCCTCTTCCATCGTTGCGGTGGAAAGACGGTGGCCGGCAACGTTGATCACGTCATCCATCCGGCCGGTGATATAGAAATATCCGTCCTCGTCGCGATAGCCTCCGTCGCCAGAGGAATAATAACCGGGGTGCTCGGTCAGATAGGCGTTCCTGAATCGTTCGGTGTTGCGCCACAAGTTCGGCAGACACCCCGGTGGCAACGGCAACCGGACCACCACCGCGCCTTCTTTGTTGGGCGGCAACTCTCGCCCACCTCGATCCACGATCCGAATGTCATAGCCGCAAGCCGGCTTGGTGGCCGAACCGGGACGCAGCGGCAACAGTTCCATGCCCGCCATGTTGGATATCATTGGCCAACCGGATTCGGTTTGCCACCAGTGGTCGATCACCGGGACGCCGAGCACGCGTTCGGCCCACTGAAGCGTGGCGATGTCACACCGCTCGCCGGCAAGGAACAAATAACGAAGACAACCTGTGTCATAATCGCGCGCCCGCAGCCCGTCCGGGTCGTCGCGTTTGATCGCGCGGATTGCCGTCGGCGCGGCAAACATGGATCGCACTTGGTGTTCCGCGACGACACGCCAAAAGGCCCCGGCATCGGGAGTGCGAACCGGTTTGCCTTCATACAGCACCGTGGTGCAACCCTGTATCAGTGGCCCGTAAACGATACACGAATGCCCCACCACCCAGCCAACATCCGACGCGGCCCAAAAGACTTCGCCCGGTTCAACGCCATAGACGTTCTGCATGCTGAACTTCATCGCGACGGCATGGCCACCGTGGTCACGGACAATCCCTTTCGGACGTCCGGTCGTGCCGGAGGTATAGAGCACGTAGAGCGGATCGGTGGCGAGGACGGGAACACAGTCGGCCGGTTCAGCGGTCGCGGCCAATTCGTCCCAATCCCAATCGCGCCCGGGCTGCAAATCAACACGATGAACCTCGCGCTGATACATCACACAGTGGGACGGCGCGTGGACCGCTTCGGCCAACGCGGCATTGATGATCGTCCCATAGTCAATCACGCGATCACGCTCTTTCCCCGCGCTGGCCGCCAGGATCACCTTGGGTTGCAAATCGTCAATCCGGACCGCCAATTCGTGCGGTGCAAACCCTCCGAACACCACCGAGTGGATGGCGCCCAAGCGGGCGCACGCCAGCATGGCCACGATCGTTTGTGGAATCATCGGCATGTAGATGATCACGGCGTCGCCTTGACCGACGCCCAGTCGACGCAACACGCCGGCGAACCGGGCCACCTGATCGAGCAGTTCTCGATACGTGTCGGTCCGCGTCGTGCCCGTCACCGGAGAATCATAAATCAACGCCGGCTGATCGCCGCGTCCCTGTTCAATTTGCCAATCCAACGCCAGGTAGGCGGTGTTCAGTTGGCCGTCGGGGAACCAGCGGAAAAACCCCTGCTCGTCTTGAGACAGAATCTGGTCGGGCTGGCGATACCAAGCAATCTGACGCGCCTGCTCGCGCCAAAACGCTTCAGGCTGTTCGATGCTGTGACGGTACTGCTGCTGATAGGTCATCTTGCCTACATCCCTGACCGCGGCGTGTGATGCCGCGGCTGATCGATCCTACACGACTTATTTGCCCCGACCTTTTCCTTTGGATCCTCCGCCCCCAGACCCACCGCCGTTGCCGCGACCGCCGCTGCCTCGGCCACCGCCACCGCCACCGCCACCGGAAGCCTTGAGCCCGCCGAATCCGCCGCCGGATGCTTTGAGTCCGCCATCGTTCCCACGGCCACCGGAAGCCTTGAGCCCGCCGCGGTTGCCAAAGTCGCTGCGGTTGCCAAAGTCGCTGCGATTGATCGGGGGTGAAGACGATTGCCGGGGTGTGTACGATCGGCCTTGCGGGATCGAACGCCCCGGCGGCGAGGACCTGAGATCCGGGATCGAGCGGAGGTTTGGCACCTCGCGGTTGCTGGACCTGCCGAAACCGGACGGCGGCGTCGACTCGTTGCCACGCGGTGATCCGAATTGACGAACCGGCGGCGATATTTTGTCAGACGTCGGCGCCCGATTCACTCTGCCGCCTCCCCTGATGTCATTGCCTCTGATGTCATTGCCTCTGATGTCATTGCCTCTGATGTCATTGCCTCTGATGTCATTGCCTCTGATGTCATTGCCTCTGATGTCATTG
>NZ_JBFHKV010000146.1:0-11359 GCF_041595215.1 Stieleria sp.
GACGAAAGACGCCGACGGCCGCGTGTTGGCCGACGGCGAAACCGAAGACCTGACCTTTGATTCGGTCAGTGCCGCCGGCGTCGGCATGCCTGCGAGCCCCCCCGCGGGGTCTCCCACCTCGGCGGCCGATAGCGGCAACGTCGCCGAAATGGGCGGCACGATGGCGATCGGTGCCGGGATGTCCTATTCTGCGTCCGGCCCAGGTGCCAGCGGCCCAGGTGCCGGCGGATCGGGCGCGGCAGATCATGGCTCCCAGGGACAGCCTGCCAAACCGAAGGTCACCGCCGAGCAATTGATCGTCGTCATGGGGCTCGGTGATTGCACCCTTTATGATCGGCTGAAATTCGTGCGTCAGGAAGCCGGACTTTCCCCCGACGCCCACGACACGCCGTATGGATTGGACGCCGCCGAAACGATTCGTTACCTCCGTGCGTCGGCCAGTGCGATCGATCTGCTCAATCAAGAGCACCAGATCTACCACTGTGACATCAAGCCCCAGAATATCTTGCTGGTCGGTGGTGAAGCCCAAGTGTGTGACTTCGGGCTCGCCAAACAGATGGAAGGCGACATGCGTCAAACGCAACAAGCCTTTGCGACACCCGCCTACGCACCACCGGAGGTGCTGCACAACGAAGGGTACAGTCGGCAGGTCGATCAGTATTCGCTGGCGGTGACGTATTACGAGCTGCGAACCGGTCTGCTGCCGTTTGACATCACCACGCACGCCAGCATGCTGGTGGCCAAGTCGACCGGAAAGCTCAATCTCGACGCGCTCACCCCTGCCGAACGCAAGGTGTTGCAAAAAGCACTCCGCCGGGTGCCCAGCGAGCGATACGGATCGTGCACCGAATTCATCAACGCGATGGCTGTCGCATCGGGTGTCGAAAAAAGCGGCGGCATCACGATCGGTCGAATCATCTCCGCTGTCGCCGTGTTGTTGGCAGCCGTGGGAATCGGAATCGGAATCTGGAGTGTCGCCCATCCGGAAAGTTTTAATTCCGTCTTCCGTCGCAGCGCCATCGAAGTGGCGAAAGACCTGCAAGAAGTCAGGGCAAGCTATGAACGCACCGAACCGTTGTTGCTTGAGGAATCTCACGTCACGCTGACCGAGGTGATGAGCCGGTCGGCGGAAATCGGCGCGCAATCCGAAGGGGAATTAAAAGCGAAGGCCGATGCGTTATTCGCCGATGCGGCCGCCCGATTGATCAACAAGATTCACGCGGCGTTGAAGCAGTATGAAGAACGACCGGGTTTGGCGATCGCGCAAAAGGAAATTAATTCGTTGACGAGTTGTTTGGACGAACTCGTGATCGAACCCGAGAAACCCGAGTCGCCGATCTGGCTGGGATTGCAACGTTGGCAATCGTCCGACGACGAGATGCTGAGTAACGCCTGCGCCGAATACCTCTCGCTCTATCATGCCGCCGCGATCCGGTTCGACCTGTTGCTCGGCACACGCCCGTTGCCCGATCGATTGCAGGCGCTTCGCCAGACGTTGCCACAGCATCTGCAATCGCTGCGGCAGTCGCTCGAGCAGCGCCCCGGTGACTTCGCGCAGCAGTCGATCGATTTGACGCTCGCGTCGCTGCTGCCGGTGCTGGCGACCATGCCGACACAAGAGATCAAGACCTGGCCGGCCGAGGCTTGGCTAGAAGAGTCGCGACTCAATGATCTGATCCGTGCGGAATCGGTGGTTCGCCAATTCGGGCCCTACCCGTTGTACTCACAACGTTGGTCGGAAATCCGCGAGACGTTCACCGTGGCGGTCGAACCCGCCGTCACCGAAACCGTCGCAACCGATGCGACGATCAGCCAGCAAACCAAGCAACGTGTGCTGGACGGATTCCCAGACTTGAGAACCGAGAAGCAGTTCGCCGAACTTCGCAATGCGGTCCGACAATCTGACTGGAGCGAGGTGGATCGTCTGCTCACAGAATTGCGGCTTGCGACTTCGATCAACACCGAACAGAAAGCGGTCTTGGCTGTCGTCGGCGCCATGGCGCAACATCGCTCCGACGACCAAGCGTTGGAACGGACGCTGACGTCGATCACCAGTGCCGACATCTCGCCCATCGAGTTGCGTGAGATGCGGGCCCAGCCTTTGTTGGCCAGCTTCATGCGTTCGACGGGCCAACGCATCCTCGACAATCCCGATCGATCGGCAACGCGTTTTTACACGCAAATCAAGTCCGCCCGCTGGATTGAGCGCGAACTTGACACGCAGGTGCCGGAATCGTTTTTGTCGGCCGCCGCGATCTCCCTGCTTCGTGAAAGCCCCGAACTGATCTCCGATCCTGCCGGCCGAGCCGATTTGGACCTCGATGGATGGTTGAGTCTGCTTGATGGCTCGCCGCAGTCAGCCGTGCTGGCCGCCGCGATCCGAATGGAGCAACAAATCGCGGCCTCCTCGGCCGACCAGGCGGTCGTTGCCGCGGCCAACCAAGTGCTCACGTCGTCCGGCCCCGGATACTTGGAACAGATCTCCAACGGCTACGCCAACTATTTGTTGGCCTGTGCCGCCTGTCTGCAGAACCAAGACCTCGGTCCACTTGGCGAGCAATTGGCCACCACGGCACGGGAATCGATCGAATCCCTCGGGCCGACACGGCTGTACAAGGGAACCGAGATGTTCGTCCGCCAAGCCATCGCGACCTCGGGGATTGCCGACGAGGAGATCACGTCACTGCGTTATTCCGAAGGATCCGCAAACGCCTCCGACGTCAGTCGCGCCCGGTCGTACTTGGACCTCGCCGAGACCTTGGTGCGCTCGACCGATCAGGGTTTGCCCACGGTGCTGGAAAACGAACTGTTTCTTCAATCGGTGGCGAGCGGCGCCGTCGGCGCGTCCACGATCGTCATCCCGCGACTGATCAACGACCGCTTGGGCAGCCCGGAAACGACAGCGGAACTGTCAACACAATTGCTCAGAGCGGTGCATCGGATCGGGCTGGAGCGATGGGAACAGACCGGGGACACGAAAGCCAAAAGCGAGGTGGCCCTCCGCCTGCTCATTCGCCCCACGCGCGCGCTGCTGGAACGATTCGGTCGAGAGCGTTTCGGCCCACGGACATTGCAATCGAATCCCAAAGGGGTGTTGATTCGAATGGTGGTGCTGCCGACGATCACCGATGTCGTCGACGAAGCGTTGCGATTCAACGACAACCAGTTGCTGCCGTCGGGCTTCCGACCCGAATTTCAATGGCCGAAGGACGAGGTCACCAAACTCTGTCAACTTGCCGCGGTCGCCTACACGGATCCGCTGACACGGTCGGAATTTCAGGATCAAGATCTGTTTCGTCGTCAGCAGGTCGCGATCTCCGCCATCGCAGCCCAGGACGCAACGTTGGCCGATGTCGAAACACGTCAATACCTGATCGAGGTTGCCATGGCTGCGGTCGATATCCGCAGTTGCGATGGAAACCAGTTGCTGACGCTGGCCGACACGCTCTCCCGATCGGGCAAGGCCGAGGACGTCATCCAATTCCTCCGCAGCGAAGGCTTTGAACGATTGGCCAACGCCAGCGCGACACGGGAGGAACGCGGCGGCTTTCTCCGCCAAGCCCACGACGCCGCCGAATCCGTCCTCAGTCAGACCCCCACACAGGTCGACGCAGATCAACCCTACCAACGACGGCTCCTCTATGAAGTCTTCGCCAAGAGTGCCGACCTGGGAGTCCGATTGGCGTTCCTGCAAAAATCAATCCCAGACAAATTGCGGCTTCTGCAGCCTTCGTTGACCCGAGCCGACCGGGCGTTGGAGTTGTACGACGAACAATGGGGCGATGACGTCCACTGCCCGATCGTGTCTGCCTACATCACCAAGGGAAATGTTTGCGAAGACATCGCCCACTATTGCTCCATCGCAGACGACCAGGCAACGGTCAAGCAACGCGAGGAACATTTCCGGCTCGCCATCGCCGCCTTCACCGAGGCCAAGAACAAGAACGATCAAGACCTGAAAACACGATTCTCGCTGGGACGTTGTGAATATCGCTGGGCGCTGACGTTGGACGGCAGTGCCAAAGACAACGCGCTTGCGGACGCATCCAAATCGCTCGGTGCGCGGCCAGCGGACATCGCCAATCTGAACGACGTCGAAGCGAACAAGGCGGCCGAGTGGTACGTTTGGAAAATCAATGTTGAATGGGAACGTGGCAACCAGAACGACGCACTGCAATTCTCCCTCGCCGCCGTCCCGTTGGTCGGCGACGATCTGGTGCATCTGAGTATTCGCAGCGATCTGGCTCGCAAATGTGCCTGGGTGATGGCCAAAAGCAATCGCCTGGCCGAAGCGATCGAGTGCTTGCGGATCTTGGACGGGCGCGGGGACACCGTCGACGTGATCATGCGAATGGGGCTGCTGTCGGACATCGCATTCTTCCGAAATTGCCCTGACAAGGAACTGTTCACCGTCCCGCTGAGAATTCTGGATCGCAGCGAGAAGCAACCGGCCCTCAGCGAGGGCGATGATGCGACGTATGAATTGGCTAAGATCGCGACGCGCTGTGTCCGCGAACAGCTGACCGAACTGATTCCCAGCGTCCCACGCAAAACCGCTAGCAAACCCGATGATCTGTCGATCGGTCCCCGAGAACTCGACGCGCGACTCGATCGCGATCAAGGCGGCAGCTACCGACAACTGTCCCAGGTTTTTCTGCAGGGTGACACCGCCGCACGAAACCGCGATGCCGATGCCATCTTCCGCTTCGCCTGCGATCTTGCCGCGGTCTCCGACACGATCCCCCAGCCGCCTGCTTATGTCGAAGACCAGGACTACATCACCAACAATTTGTGCCTGACGGTGCTCTACTCGCTCAATTACTGGGTCAGCGAAATCGCAGGCCAAGACGCCTTGAAAATCCAGCAAAGCCAACGCAGTGCGAGTCAGGCACTGGCCGATGGGAAACACGAGCAAGTCATCCGCTGCCTCGACTTCCTGAAAATCAGTTTCCAAAAGGCCGGCAACCGACGTTATGAATCGATCGTCGACGACGCGATCAAAATGGTCAACGACCTGAAAAATCCGCCAAACTGACCATCTGTCAAAATAGGAGTCCTGGGTAGTTTCGCATCTTTACCCAACATTTGCTTTAGGCATTCGGGGGTGGCCGTCGATCTACCCCTGATAACGGGTTGCGCGGACGGTTCACGGATGAAGCGTCAGGGTCGATCGGTCTCCCACCTAAACTGATAGTTGACAGGGAAAGCAATGTTTCGAACAAGGCAAGGAAGCCTGCTACCGCTGGCGATCGTGGCGTTAATCTCCATGCCCGCTGTGAAGGCCGAAGATCCGCAGGTCAATGAACCCGCAGTCAGTCAGCCTGCAGCCAGCGAGCCTGCAGCCAGTGAGCCCGCACCCAGTGAGCCTGCAGCCAGCGAGCCTGCTGCCAGTGAGCCCGAGTTCCGGCTCCTTCGCATCGCCGAAGACCTGGAACGGCTCGTCGGCACCGGTGTGATACCGGCTCAATTCGAAGAGGAAGACCTGTTCGGCAGCCCCAGCGCGACCGTCGGGCAGCAGGGGATTCAGCCGATCGACGCGGGCCCCTCGGGCGGACTGGAATCGTTCGACACCGGCGAACTCTCCGAAGACTTCGGTTTCGGCGATTGGAGCCTGATCAGCCGGCCGGCACTGAGCACCGACACCTCTTCGTTGGTCGATTCGACCAGCTTTATCGAGGACTTGGAACAGGTTCAAGGTACCAGCGAGGTGGGACTGAACGAGGCACCGGCCGTCGACATCGTGACCGCACAGACCTTTAACTTGACCGCCACGCCCGACATGGGTGAAACCCTGGTCAACAACCCGACGACCCAAACGGTTCGCGCACGCCAGCGCAGCCAGGTGGGTTTCGATCCGCGGATCCGTGGTTTCTACAACGGCCAGATCTACACCGCGCATGATGGATCCTACCAGTTTCCCGTTCGTAGCGACTTGGACGGTGTGTTTTCCAAGATCGACCAATCCTTGATCGGAAACGTTCAGGTCTACAGCGGCCCTTACACGGTGCGCTACGGCAGTGGGTTCTCGTTCTTAAACGTCGATACGATTCCCGCACCGCGATACAACTGCGGCTGGGAAAACCACATCCGTCTGGGCACGAATGTCCGCACCAATGGCGGCCAAACCTATAACACGATGACTTTGTTCGGTGGTGGAGAAAGCTTGGGCTACTTTGCCAACGTCGGTTATCGAAAGGGTAGCGATTACGCGGCCGGCGACGGGCTGTTGGTTCCGTCCAGCTACGATGCCTTCAACCTGTTCACCGGAATCGGTTACGACATCGACGACCAGACCCGCAGCGAGCTTCGCTACACGCACATCGATCAGGACAACACCGAATACGCCGGCCAGTTCTTCGACGTTGACGACTTGAAAAGCGACGGGCTGACCCACAGTTTGATTCACCGGGACGACCGCGCCGGGTTCGCCTATCGTGTCGACAGTTGGGTGAACTACACCGAGTTCAACGGCGACACGAGCAACGGCAGTAAACGCCGGGCCAATTTCCCGGTCCTGCAGCGAGTCGATGACGCCCTGGCCGCGGTCGGCGTCCACAACACGGACCCCCCGACGACTCCGACCATCGCGGCTCCCGGCCAGGAATTTTTCGGAACCGTCAATGGTGACCTGATCAGCGCCGGGATGCGAGCGGGCGTGACGCAGGAGATCGACCGCGACACGACGCTGGGTGCCGGATTTGACTTGCGATACGTTCGCCAAGAGATCGACGAATCCTTTGACCTGTCCGATTTCGATGACCTGAGTGGTAACCCCTTGCTCGGTTTCAATACCGGACTGCCCGCTGCCGAACTGTTCGAACCCGGTCTGTATACCGAGTATTCCTTCAAACCCAAACCGTTCTTGCAAACGGCCGTCGGGGCACGCATCTCGTTCGCCCAGACCGAAGCGGATCCGCGTGATGTGGATCTGGGACGATCGAATTTCCGCGACTTGGGAACGGGGGCGATCAACAGTGACTTGGACGTCTCCGACGTGCTGAGCGCGTTCTTTCTCACCAACGACATCGATCTGGCACCGGCGTGGAAGGCTCGTATCGGTTTCGGCTATGCCGAACGCCTGCCGAACCTGGAACAGCGCTACAGCGACGGACTGTTCTTGGCGATCATCCAAAACGGATTCAGCCGCATCATCGGTGACCCGACGCTGAGCAAAGAACGCAACTGGCAAGTCGACGCTCGTGTCAACATGGAGTACGACTATCTGCGTGCCCGCCTGAGCGGTTTCCACAGCTGGATCGTCGACTATGTCACCTACCAAGCCAACGAAGTAAGCGATCCGACCGGGGCTCAATTGCTGCGGGCGATCAACACCGAATACGCAACGCTGACTGGTTTCGAGTACTATTGCGAAGCCGATCTGGTCGACGGCTGGCAGGTGTTTGGAACGCTGGCGTACCTGGACGGACGCGACCGCGAGATCGACCAGCCCTTGTCGGGCATCAATCCGCTGGAGGGACGTTTAGGTCTGCGACTGACCGACACCCGACCGGAAAATGCATGGGGTGTCGAATGGGGCTTGCGAATGGTCGACAATCAGGACCGATTGGCGACACTTCGAACCGTGCCTCCGGCGACCGGTGTGGTGGAGTTGGAGACGGCAACGCCGGGGTTCACGACGAGCTACCTTCGCGGTTACATCCGCCCGACGAACAACGTGAACATCACCATGGGTGTCGAAAACTTGTTTGACAACAACTACTACGAACACCTGAACTTGCGACTTCCCGCCCAACAGCTGCCGCAGTCCCCGTACGGGCAAACCGTCGTGCTGTCGCCCGGCATCACGCCGTACTTCGGTATCGAAGTCGACTACTAGCGGCTATCGAAGTCGATCGGGACGGCCCCTTTGGCCGCCAGCGTGCTCTGTTTCTGGATCTCGCCGGCGGCGATCGCACTGAGCGACACCGATACTTCGGCGTTGGCAAAGTCAAAGGTGCGTGTGACGACCCGTTTGTCTCGATAGACGACCGTCGAGGCCTCGTCGGGAAGCGGCGAGGGCAGGACTCGGATGCTGTTCGGTTCACGTTCGTCGGTGTATTGCTCGGTGACCGTGACGCGAATCCCGCCTCCGGAATTGAGTTCCCGTTGGGTTCGAAACGAGACGCCGGGCAGGTCGTCCAGCGTGATCAGATTCGGCCGGTCCATCGGAATCGGGGTGCCGGCGAGACGTTGATCGCCAAACCGCAACCATGCTTTGACGGCGACCTGGTCATACCGGGCATCAAAATCATCGATGCGGCAGAGCAGAATCGGAATCGGTTGACGCTCCAGAAACTCGGGCAGACTGAACGAGTACGTCTCTTGGCGTCCGCCGCTTGCCGCACGACTATCAATCCCCGTCAGTTCGACCCAGATATCCGACGGCCGCGGCGTGAATTTCCCATTCCCCTGGTCACCACTGGCACTTTCGATCGCCAGCTGAATCGTCAACTGCCGGTCGACCCGCCTGCTCATCGCGCCGGCGCGAACTTGGAAACGGCTGGAATCGGATAACTCCGTCGCGATCTTGCTGAACGGACTGAACTGGAAATTATAGGGTTGGTGCGTCAGCTGCTTGTCCGCCAAAATCAACTCGAACTGCTCGCCGCCTTCGACGCGGACCTCCGTCGATTCGTCGACCGGTTCGCTGTCATCGGGCAGGATCGCCCGGATGGAGAAATTCTCAGCGGGCAAGACCGGATGGCCGCTCGGGGTCGCGACACCGGTCGGCGGCCACTGCGAAATGGAGACGATCGAATCGAAGTCGGCTTTGATGCTCGCTTCTTCGCGATTCCGCTGCCAATAGACTTCCGGTTTGGAGCGGATGTTTTGCAGGTGCCGCAACAGCGCCTTGCCGTCGGCCGCATCAAGAAACTTTGCCCCCCGGAATTCGCTCTCGAGTTTCTTGGCGTTGATCAGGTAACGGACGAAGGTCAGTTTGATCGTATTCTTATTCTTGGCGTACAGGGCTTGTGCCTGATCACTCAAATCGTCGACGTTGATGCCTTCGGTGTGCACCGTCGCGGGCAACCCATCGGTCAGCACGATGATGTGGCCGCGGCGGCGTTCGAGTTGCTTGTAGGCTTCGACGATCGCTCGATAGGTCGGCGTGGTACCGATCGCACCGAGGTTTGAGATCTTGTTCCTCAGATCACGGACTTGGCGGGCGTCGAGCGCCTTGATCGGTGCGGCGACGCGAACGTCAAAGTTCGGATTGCTGGCGATCTCTTCGTTTCCGGCGACATGACCGGCGTCGATGACTTGCCCCTGGACAAGTTGCTCGACCCGAAATTTATACTGCCCGTTGACGTCGACCGGCCAGATCTTTGTCTTGCCGTCACGACTCTGCTTGCCGGTCAACGGATTAATCACCGTCTCTTTGAATCCGAATTGATCACCGAAAACGATCAACCCGACTTCCACATCCGGCGTCAGTCCGTTTAGGAATCCGGTGACGGCGGTCTTCGCCACCTCCAAACGCGGTAACCCGGCATTGGTACCGATGCCCATCGATCGCGAACAATCCATCACCAACAACAACCGCTCGGGTTCTTTCTGGCGGCGGACGACGCGGGCCGCCGGCTCGGCATAGTTGGGTAGCCGAAACACCATCCGCGTTCCGCCGGTCAGCGTTTTGAAGGCGATGCGTCCGGTTCGTCGCATGCCGCGGAAAAACATGCCGGTGACGATCGATGCTTCATCCGCCGCGGTGTCCGCGGGGACAGACATCGGGACCGTAATGGCCGCTGCGTTGGACGGCTCCGAGGGCGCCCCGGCGGGCGGCTCCAACAACACCGTCTTGGACTGATCGCCCAGCCTGGACCAGATCGAGGCGTACCCGACGGGAATGGAAGCCGGTCGGTCCAGCACAAACCGCACCTCCTGTCCAAGCACAAATTTCAACAAGGTGCCCACGCGAAAGTCTTCCGCAGGCTGGGGCTGCAAGGATTGCTTTGCGACGGCGGCGGCGGCGGACGAAGCCAAGCGGGCACTCAAGTCCACCCCGTCCAAATTCAGTTTGATCGTCGGAAACAGCGGATTCTGATTGCGTGATTGAAGCAATCGATTGGCGGCATCGACGAAGAACGGTTGATCGCCCTCGCGTGCACCACACCAATATTCATCCATCGTCCGCGAGGCATGGTCGAACAGAAACAATTGCTGGTCGATGGCGAAACGTCCCTTGCCGATCTTTTCGACTTCCGGGGGAGCGTACGTGAACAGGATCGTCCGAGCGCGCAGGTAGGTGTCCCAGCCCTCAATCTTGCGACGCGTGGTCTCCAACGACGCCTTTTCTTCGGAGCGTTGGACCGGATCCTGAATCACGTCGTCGGCCATCGTTCGCTCGCCCAAACGTCCCCCGGCGAGCTGAGCCACCTGTTTGCGGAAATTGACGCCGGTGGCTTGAAACAGTTCGACCAAGTTTGGTGCCGGGGCATCGCCGTCGGTCGGCGGGGGCGTGGCGCCCAGCAGCGCCGGGTCGCCGGTCACGCTCAACCAATGGTCCCAAACGTGCTTGCGGCCGATCGCCATCAGATCCAGCGTCGTCGTCACCGTCTCAGTAGCCTCCCGACCCGGTTGATTACTCTTGACGGTTCCGACCCCGGCGCTGACATCGGCAATCAGATCACACAGCCGCGTGTGAACGCGTTGCCGCAATTCCGCCCTGTCGGTGCCCGACCCGGCCAGCAGCGCGAAGTTTTGACGCAAACCCTTGGCATCACCGGCTTTTTCCTTGGTCGCCAGATTCAATCGATCGATGATCCGATCGGTCAGTGCGTCGTACGCCTTTTGCGCCTTCAAACGGGCCGCCTGAATCTGTGGCTCTCGCGCTGCGATCGGTTGGTTGTCGTCGTCTTGCGGGAGCTGCAAACTGGAGACGAGTGCGCCGAGGCTATCGATCGCGCGTCCGACGATCGCACGCGTTTGGCTATCGGGAAACTGTTCTTGATAGTCGAACGCCTCCATGTCACTCATCAACGTCTCGGCGATGCGTGGGATGGAATGCAGCATTTGGTCGCGCAGTTTGTACGCTTGCGAGATTTCCGATGCCGATTGTGCAAGCGATTCGAACCCGCCGCCGACTTCGCGCCAACGGCTGCGGCCGATCCCCTGTTCGCCACCATTGCGCGACAACATTCGGTCGACGCACGCCAGTCGTTGCTGTTGCAGATCATGGAACCGTTTTCGAATCCAAAACGACGCCCGCAGATCATCGCTGCACAGCGTTTGACGGCTGACGTTTTGGGAATCAAACAGCGTCGCAACGGTTTGCGGTTCCAAGTGCGCCAGGTCGGGCGCCGAGCAAAGCCGCGTCAGTTGAGATTCGATCAACGCCGCCGGCTGCGCGCCGGTCACC
>NZ_JBFHKV010000147.1:0-11350 GCF_041595215.1 Stieleria sp.
ACCCGCTACGCCATGCCCATCACCCGCTACGCCAAGTGATCCCGTCGTCGGTCATTGTCGCGTTCATCAAACCGGCGCTCGTCCTGCTGGCGATCGCTGTGACCACACAACCGTCGCTGGGGCAGAGTCTGTTCGAGCGACGCAGCAATAATCAGATCGACCAGTACCGTGACTACGCCGCCCGCAACCGCGGCGACACGTTGTCAATTCTGATCGCCGAAAGCACGGACGTCGAAAACCGCGACGAACGATCGATGGACAAGACGGGCAACTCGTCGTCCACGCAAGGATTTGACTACGGTCTCGGCGGTACGATCGGCACCGGCAGCGGCAGCGCAGAATTGGGCACCAACACGGCCAATCAGCGCGCGTTCACCGGCGATGCCGAATTCCGCAGCGAACGACAGATTACCGACCGATTCAGTGTCATGGTGGTCGATGTCTTACCCAATGGGAATCTGGTCGTCGAGGGAACGCGGAAGATCTCGGTCCAGGGCGACGCTCGGGATCTGAAGCTGACCGGAATCGTGCGACAGTACGACATTTTGCCCGGCAACACCGTTCCGTCCTACTTGGTGGCCGACCTGCGTTTGACGCTCGATGCTGAGGGCGCCGAACAGGCCTACACCAGCCAGGGCTGGCTCAGTCGCCGATTCAATCGTATTTGGCCTTTTTAATTCTCGCGGTCGCAACCCGATTCATGCAGACTCTTTCAAAGCATTCACGACTCGCGTTTTCCACGCTCTGTCTGGCCGCGCTGTTGATCAGCAACGGCGGTGTGGTGGCGCGTGCCCAGGTCCTACAGGAACCGTTGCCGCCACCGCCCGCGACGACGCCCGGACCGGGTTCGACGCTGACACCGCTGGCCCCGTTGCGGCAAGACCCCAGTGTTCGGATCAAGGACATTGCGTTCGTCGAAGGCGACCGCGTCAACCATGTTTCCGGTGAAGGCTTGGTGTTCGGGTTGAGCGGAACGGGGGGCAAGTCGCAACAGACGCGACAGATGCTGGCCAACTATTACCTGCGTCGCGGGGTACGTGTCGGGCAAGTCGATACAAAGAACATTTCGGCGGTGATGGTGTCGGGAAAAATCCCCGCCTACGCACGGCCCGGCGAGACGATTCTGGTGACGGTTTCGGTTGCTGATGACGCATCGAGTCTGCGAGGGGGCACACTCAATCAAACGGCGCTGCGTGGGATCGATGACGAGATTTACGCGATCGCCCAGGGCGCGATCATCGGCGGCGGCATCTCGGCCGAAGGTGCGGGAGCCAACGTGCAGAAGAATCATCCGACGGTCGGGGTTTGTGAAGCCATCGTCGAACGCGCGGTCCCCTGCGGAACGATCATCGACAACGGAAGCCTGCGTCTGGTGTTGCGGAACAAGTCCTATTCGACGGCAACCGCGATCGGCAATGCGCTCAATCGGATTTTTCCCGGCCGCGCCCGCGCGCTTGATTCGGGAACCGTTCAAGTCTTTATTCCATCAACGTTTGCCAACAGCGTCACCGAGTTTATCTCGACGATCGGCAACTTGCGTGTCGAACCGGACACGCCGGCCCGCGTGGTGATCAACCAAAAAACCGGGTCGATCGTGCTGGGCCACAATGTCAAGATCGCGCCGGTCCTGTTCGCCAGCGAAAACATCGTCATCGCCACCACCGAAACGCCGATCGCATCTCAGCCCAACCCGCTGGCCGGAGGCGACACCGTCGTCCTGCCGCGAACCGGAATCGATTTGTTTGAATCCGGCGGACGCTACAACGTCTTGCCCGGGGGCATGACGGTCGGCGACTTGGCGACGGCATTGAATTCATTGGCCGTTTCACCCACCACCCTGATCAGCATCATGACAACGTTACGCAATCAAGGCGCCTTGAAGGCCGAGTTGGTCATCGAATAAATCGCAGGAGAGAGATGCTATGGAATCCATCGGAAACAACATCAGCGTGGGATTGCCGGGTCAGATCGCGGCGGCGGCCAAGGGCGGCGATCCGTCCCTGGAGCAGATCAAGGAATTGGGCACCGAGTTTGAAAGTGTCTTTCTGTCGATGCTGATGAAAGAGATGCGAAACTCACTCGAAGACGGCCTCTTCGGCGGCGACGGAAGCGACTCCTTCGGCGGCATGTTTGACCTGTTTATCGGCCAGCACCTCGCCCAGTCCAACGCGATCGGCGTCAGCGATCTGTTAGTCGAGCAGTACTCCAAAACACAAGCCGACGGCGGGCAAGAGCAATCATCCGGCGTCTCGTTCTCCGCCTAACACCACCTTTCGCACCACCCTGCGTCGCCATGGTCCATTGACCTTGGCTCGAACTCCCTTCTGGACATCCTTTACATTCGGTGACTCAACGATGAATCAACAAACGGAACGACTGGGCGTCCTCGTCGAGCGGCAGTTGCAATTGGAATCGGGCGTTGCCGACGCGCTCGACGCACTCAACGACGAAATGGCCGCTCTGCTGGACAACTCGGGGATCTACGGTCCCAAACAATCGGATCTGCAACAGCTCTCCCCGCTGCTCGAGAGGCTGCAACACTGTCAAGCCGACAGCCGCAAATCACGCCAGATCCTCAGCCGCTACGTCGGTGCAAAAGCGACCGAGCAGCTTGAGGCGTCTGAGGCGTCGAGCGAAACCGACGATAGCCTGACGTCGATCAAGACAATTCTGGCCGAACTGCCGGTCGCGGAATCCGAGCGGCTCGATGCCAACCGTCGCCGCCTTCACGATCGGCTCGTTGCCGCCCAGCAACGGCTGACGGCCAATCAGGTGGTCATCTTTTATTCCACCGAGTTTCATCGTCGTTATCTGCTCGGTGTGTTGCAGTGCGACGTCGATGAAGCCAGCTACCAAGCCGATGGCCTGGCGTTCAAGCTCCCCACAGAAAAAATCATCGGAAGGAATTGCTAACGATGCCCAATTTTTCAATCGGCCTGTCCGCCCTGCGAACCAGCCAATTCGCTCTGGAGGTGGTCTCCAACAATATTTCCAACGCCAACACCGATGGATACCACCGGCGACGGCTTTCGATGGAATCGACACCGCCCAATTACACCGGCGGCTTTCGTGTCGGCAACGGCGTCACGATCTCAGGGATCACTCGCATCCGCGACCAGGTCACCGAATCGTCCTTGACCAGCGTCATTTCTGATTCCAACGACGTCGAACAGCTGTTGACCATCGAGCGAAAGATCGAGTCGGCACTGTTGACCGGCGACAATTCGGTCGGACGACAACTCGATCAGTTCTTCGCCGAGTTCACGAATTTGTCGGCGTCCCCGAACGAGCCCGCTCAACGATCGGCCTTGCTGGAAACCGGCAAACAGTTGTCCGGGGGTCTGCGCGATGCGGCGCAACAGTTGACCGAACTGAAGAACAATGTTCGGCTGCAAATCGAAAACGAAATCGAATTGCTCAACGGTGACCTGCAAGAATTGAGAGACGTCAGCTTCGAGATTTTTAAGTTCTCCGCACAGGATATCGAGCGGAACAATGAATTAGACCAGCGCGACGCCGTGCTGAACCGGATTGCGGAAGTCGTCGGCATTTCTCGCAACGAACAACCCGGCGGACAGTTGCATCTGACCATCGGACACCACAGCATCGAACAGGGCAGCCACCCGAGTTCATTGTCTGTCGTCGAAGCGGGCGAACAGTTGGAAGTCTACTTGGACGATTCCGATCGGCCCTTGTCGATTGAAACCGGTCGACTCTCGGCGCTGGTGGAAGCCTACAACGAGATCATCCCGGCCTTCGAGGAAAAGCTGGACCAAATCGCGGGTCAATTGATCCAGAGCGTCAACACCGTTCATTCGACGGGGATCGGCAGTGCGGGATCATTCACCAACCTGGTCGGCAATGTCAACGTCTCGGACACCGATGTGCCCTTGTCCGAAGTGTTCCCTGAGGGGGACTTGACCGCCGGCGAACTCACCCTGTCCGTGATCGACGCCAACGGCGATCGACAAACTCACGTCATTTCCATCGATCCCGACGTGGACACACTCGAGGACGTGGCGTCGCAATTGACCGGAATCTTGGGCATCACCGCATCGATCCGGGCGGTCAGCAACCAGTTTCAAATCACGACGGGTGCGGACCTGGAATTCAATTTCGCCGGCGGCGTGGAAACCAATCCCGACCTGTCGCTGTTTACCGGCACCAGCGTCGCGACCGTCTCGGGCACCTACACCGCCGACACCAACGAAACGTTGACGGTCCAGATCGAGGGCACCGGACAAGTGGGTAGCGCCGCATCGCTGTTCGCCAACATCTATTCGTCCAGCGGTGCGTTGCTGACTCGCGTGAACGTCGGCGACGGATACGAGGCGGGTTCGGCGATCGAACTCGACGACGGTGTCGAAATCGCCTTCAGCGCCGGCACGATGAACGATGGCGATGAATTCTCGACGCGTTTGACGGGTGAACCGGATCAGACGGGAATCCTGGCCGCGCTGGGCATCAACGCCTTCTTCAGCGGAACCGATGCCCACTCGATCCGAGTCGACGCGTCCGTCGCCACCAATCCCGACCGAATCGCGACGGGCCGATCCGGCGAAGCCGCCGACACCAGCAATCTCGCTCACTTCATCGCCATTGATGACACCGCGTTGATGCCCGGTGGTCGCACGATCGGACAGTTCGCCAGTGAAATGGGGACCGAGATCGGTTTCGAGATCAATTCCAACACCGCGTTGAGCACCAGTTTGACCACGTTTCAATTGCGGCTGGAAACCGAGAGAGACGCGAAATCAGGCGTCGATCTGAACGAAGAATTGGTCTATTTGCAGGAATATCAAAAGTCGTATGAGGCGGCCGTCCGAATCATTCAGGCGACCGACGAAATGCTCACCGAACTGTTTAGAATCATAGGCTAATCCGATGGATGCTCGAGTCACCTCGCAAACGTTTACGCGCAATGCGATCCATTTCACCTCGTTGCACAGCTCGCGATTGCTGACCGCCCAGCGGCAGATCACATCGGGGTTGCAGTTCGAACTGCCGTCGGAAGAACCGGTCGCCTATCGACAAGTTCGATCGCTGGAAACCCGCTATGTCGAATTGCAAGCCGACAAGACCGTCATCGGCCGGGCAACCTCGACGCTCAACGCCAGTGTCTCCCAATTTCAAGACGTCAGCGAATTGATCACGCTGTCCAAGAACCTGGTGCAACAAGGGATTCAAGCACTCGATTCCGACGAGCGCAACGCGCTGGCCACCGAAATCGACGCGCTGCTGGCCCAAGCAAAACAAATCGGCATCGCAAAGTTCAACGAGAACTACCTGTACGGGGGCACGCGATCCAATCAGCCTCCGTTCTCGTTCGGCGAACCGCTGCGCGAAAATGGGATCTTGGAAGTCAGCTACCAAGGCTCCCGGCAACGCAGCCAAACCCACATCGGTGACTCGATCTCGATCGACACCTACTATGACGGGTCCAAGATCTTCGGAGGCGCCGGGCGCGAATCGACCGTGCTGGTTGGAACCACCGGAGCGAAACATGGTGGCGGGACCGACACGCTGATCGGCCGAGCGACGTTGCGAGTCCAACACGATAGCACCAGCTATGCGGGCGGCTCCGGCGTGCTCGCCGGAACCAACTCCGCGGCAGGCGATACCATCCTCGGCCCGGCCGGCGCGCATCAACTGACGATCGTCGATACATCCGGCGACGGTTCGGCCGGAACCATCTCCCTCAATGGAGCCGAACCGGTTCCGTTTTCCAATACGGACACGAACTTGCGCGTACCGGGCTTTTACGGCCAAGAGGTCTATTTGGACACCACCAGCATCGCGTCCGGTTTCAACGGGACCGTCGATATCACATCGACGGGAACCTTGAGTGTCGACGACGGTGCATCGACCATTCCCATCGACTTCAGTTCCAGCCAACTCGTTTCCGACGTCGATAGCGGGCGATTCGTCACCATCGACTCGAGCAACATCCGGTCGACCGGCGACGATTCACTGGAATTCCCCGGAACGTCCAATCTGTTCCAAATCCTTCACGCCACCGCCGCGGACCTTCGCAACAGCAGGGAGCTGAGTTCGGCCGAGTACGGCAAAGCACTCAACCGGCGTCTGACGGAACTGGACCAAGCGGCCAGTAAAGTGTTCAGCGTGATGGGCGAGCAGTCGACTTCGTTGCAAACGATGCAGACGATGGAGTTCCGCGTCGATGATTTGATGCTTTCGGTCGAATCGAATATCGGCGAAATTCAAGCCACCGACTTTCCCGATGCGGTGCTGCGTCTGGAGAACTCACAGACGCTGTTGCAATACACCTATGCCGTCACCGCAAATCTGAATTCGCTGGGGCTGTTGGAATTCTTGCGATAACGATCTCGGTTCAGGATGCCGCCGGCTTGCGAAAACGCAACAGATAGTTTTCCTCGAATGCCGGCACCTGGACTTCATCGACAAATTCGAATCCGCCCTTTTCGATCTCGCTGCGAAACACGTCCTTGCCGGCGCGGACATGACCGAGGATGAATTCTCGCGACTTTCCGGGAATCCGATCAAAGTCGATGACGATCAAGGATCCGCCCGGCTTGATCGCTTTGTAAATCGACTCGACCGTCAGATGCGGATACTCAAAGTGATGGTAGGTGTCACAGATGAACGCGACATCAATCGAGTTCGGTGGCAGATTGACCGAACGGTCCGAGCAGAGCACACCGGTCAGATTGTGCACGTTGTCTTCGCGCGCCTTCGTGTTGATGTGTTCCAGAAAACGAGGTGAGATGTCGACGGAAAAGACCCAGCCATTTTTCCCCACGGCGTCGGCGAACAGACGGCTGTAGAAACCGGTACCGGCACCAATGTCGGCGACGCTTTGCCCCGGTTTGATGTCGCACGCCTCCAACACATCCTGACGCCCCGCATAGACTTCGCGGCTTTCGACTTCGAATCGCCCCATCCATTTACTGACATCTAACTCGGGGTCGACAAACTCATCGTTGATCCCGGGTTTGACACTCTGCTCGGCCACCACGGTCGCGTCTTGGGCAAACGCCGATGTGAGTCCGACCAAGGTAACCGACACAAACGCGACCACCAGCCTGAGCGAAACTGCCGCCCGGGCGAACCGAGACGACGTTTCAACCGGGATCTTTTCGGCCGCACATTTCGATCGTTTACAAACACTCATCTCAGGGGAGCCTTGGTAGGAAAGGGGGCGAGACTGAATGAACCCCAGAGCGACGAGGACAAACCCGCAGCTGAGGGGAAACAGCCATCTGTAAAAGTCTAATATTACGAGAAGCTAAAATAGCATCCGCGGTTTCGTTTTGCACCCTGTTGTTTGAGGCTTACAGTTTTGAGATGGACAGACTCCTCCATGAGCAGCGTTCATCGCCTTGATGCACGGCGGCAATCGAACACGCGGCCAGCTGATCCTCCCCCGTCTTTGGCCCATCCATTCATTCGACCAAGACCGCTGCATGATCAATTCGCATTCCCCTCAGCTGCCCGACCGTCCCCCCTTTGACAGGCCCGTCGTGTCCCTGGGAAAGATGTCAAATTCACCGCACCCCTCCGCGGCGGATTCAGACTCGGTGCTCAGCGTGCTTGTCGTCGAGGACAATGATCTCGATTTCTTGCAAGTCTCGAAAAACTTGCATCACGGACGGAAGCGAATCTCGCTCTCACATGCGACATCGCTGGGCGCAGCCCTTCAAGAACTGGACCTCCGCTACTTTGACGTCATTCTGACCGACCTGAGCCTGCCCGACTCAAGTGGCCTGGAAACCGTCACGCGATTGAAAGCGAAGTGTGATGATGTCCCGATTCTGGTCCTGACCGGGCTGGACGATGAAGCGGTCGAGCGGGAAATCCTTCATGCCGGTGCACAAGACTTTCTGCCCAAAGGCCTCGCCAACAGCAGCTGGACACGTAAAGCGATCGAACATGCCGTCCAGCGGCAACAGTCTATCAATGAAATGAGCCGGGTCACCGAGGAACTGCAAGCGAGCCATCGGCTGCTGCGCGAACAAGCCGAATTGAGGGAGCAGGACAACCGGAAATTGGAACGAATGCACCAAACGGCGCACGAATTCTTGGCCAAAGCCTCGCACGACATCCGCAATCCATTGACCGTCATCAAAGAACACGTCTCGATCGTCCGCGAGGGATTGGCCGGCCGGATCAATTTGGAACAGGCCGCAATGTTGGAAAAAGCATTGATTCGAGCCGACGACGTGAACAACAAATTGGATGACTTGCTCGATTCGAGCAAACTCGATTCGGGATTGCTCGACATCTGTCGCCGGCCCTGTGACGTCCGAGAGATCATTGACTCGGTTCGTGAAACGATCGAGCAACGAGCCGCGATGCGGAACGTGAATTTGGAAATTCAATCGCAAATCGAAACCCCGATCGCGTACTGCGACGGCCAAAAGGTCTCTCGTGTCCTGGTCTGCCTGGCCGTCAACGCCATCAATGCCTGCAGCGATTCGGGGAACGTACGGATTTGGGTTCGTTACGATGAACCCGATCAACACATTCGAATCGGGGTCAACGACGATGGGATCGGCATCCAACCCCGCCAGCGTGATCAACTCGCCGCCCGCTTCGCCAGACCGGGGCTGACGACTGATCCCGATGACAAACTGTTGGGACTGGGCTTGTCCATCGCCGCCCGTTTTTGCCGACTCAATCTCGGCGAACTGCACGTCGAATCCGAACCCGGCATGGGATCGATTTTCTGGTTCAGCCTTCCGGTCGTGGGCAGCGGTCAGATCTTTCCGCGTTGGCTGGAACTGCAATCCGCACCGATGCAGTACGTCCAACTTCTCTCGTTCCACCTGAACGATCAATGCACGCCGGCGGAAAAACGCGACAGCGAACTGTTGTTGACCTTCCTGACCGAAAACCACGAACTGCTCATCCAAGCCTCCGATGCACAGTGGTGGCTGGCGACCAGTTCAATTTTCCCCAATGTCGACGCACGCTTGAAGAAGGCAACCGATGACATCGCACGATTGACCGAAGTGCGTGCTGCCAATCCGGCCTTTGACATCGGCATCCAAACCCGCGGCATCTGGAGCTTGCAAAGTCCCATCAAGGAAATCGATGCGGCGTATCAACAGATCGTGCAAGACGATCGATCAACGGCAACAATCGATTGATCGACGACCACGGGGCGTGAATCCCAACTACGAGGCCAGCGCGTCGCCGGCAGAGCGATCGCATAGAATCCGGCGGGCATACACATCAAGTTAAGAAGGAACCCTCCCGCGTGCGGGAGGGTCGAGCGCAGCGAGGGGAGGGTTTCCGCGGCTCCGCACCCACTGATGCGAACTCTGCGGGGCGATGGATCGCACGCTACTCGGCGGAGCAGGCCATTGCCTCGGGGACGATGCGTGTGCGAAGGTCGAGGTCGGTGTATTGAACCAGTGACCGCTTCAATTGGTCCCAGGAAACCGGTTTGGTCAGAAAGTCGCTTGCCCCGCCGGCGAGCATTCGACGCTTCAGCGACGCGTCACGCATACCGGTCACCACGATGACGGGTACCGAGTCGGTGGCCGAAGATTCCTTCAAACGACGCAGGATGTACTCGCCATTTCCGTCCGGCATTTGATAGTCCAGCAAGATCGCTTCGGGGCGGCTTTGAAAGGCGCTGCGATAGCCGTCCATGCCCCGATAGGCCCGCACCAATTGCACGCCGACGCTGAGCAATCGCTTTTGCAGCCCGATCGAAAAATCGGGGTCATCGTCGATCGCCAACACCCAGGGCGTGCCACCGGCGACCGCTTCTTCGTCGCTAGCAGTCGGCTGTGAATCGTCATCCAGCCATCCCCAATCCTCCAGCATCGACAACAGCGATTGATTGTCCTCGGCCTCGGGTGTCTGTTGGGCGTCGGAAAACGCAACCAATGGTGTCGCGTGGTGCTCGGTCTCTTCTTCCAGCAACGATTTCAAGAGGGGTTCCAGCCGAGTCCAGATCTGTTGGTCCTTCTTGACCAGTTGTGCCCCCATTTCGTGACAACGCTGCTGAATCTTTTCGTTCGGATCACCGGTCATCACGATCACCGACGTTTGGCTCAAGCGTTCGTCTGTGGCCATCATCTCCGAAACGCTGACGCCGTTTCCTCCCGGCATGCGAACATCCAACAGCGCGATATGCGGCGCGTAGTAGTCGGCGTTGGCCAGTGCATCCATGGCGTCGCCGGACGTGATCACATCCAAGCCCAATTGTTTGCAACGGACGCTGAGTAGTTCCAGCAGGTCTTGATCGTCATCGGCGATTAGGATTTGTTTCTGACTCATTTGATTCTCCATCGGTCGGCTGGTGTGTCGAAAGCCCGAGGACCTTGGACAGATAAAAAGGGGC
The DNA here is from genome assembly GCF_041595215.1 of Stieleria sp. Lineage (NCBI taxonomy): Bacteria > Pseudomonadati > Planctomycetota > Planctomycetia > Pirellulales > Pirellulaceae > Stieleria > Stieleria sp. The sequence goes on from NZ_JBFHKV010000147.1 coordinate 10,337, forward strand.
GGTTGCTCATGGTCTCAGCCCGTTCCGGCCGGCACGCTGAACACGGACGTCACGGCGTCCAACAGATCGCTGCTGCGATAGGGTTTGGTCAAGAAGTAGTGGGCACCGGCATCGAGGGCTGTCTGCCGATCCTGCAGGCTGGCCGACAGCATGATCACCGGCGGCGTGACGGTGTCGGGGTCATCCTGAAGCGTCTTCAACACCGCCAACCCGTCCAGGTTTGGCATCTGCACATCGAGCAACACCAGATCGGGGTTCTCCGACCGGATCAGTTCCAGCCCTTCGGCACCGTCGTAGGCGACGTGCACCTCGTATCCCGCGTGCGCCAAACGCATCTGCACACCGAGAACGATTCCCCGATCATCATCAATCACTACAATCTTGGAGTCATGCGACACAGTAATTCTCTTCACCGAGTTGTTGATCGACCATCTGAACGATGTCCTCTGCCCGCTCTGCGACGTTCCATGTCCCTTCGACTCGGACTTGAAATTCGGGCAGCGGGCCACGCGGACGATTGCGGTTGATCTGCACACGTTCCTTGTTCAATCGCGTCAGAAAATCGTCCATCGCGATGGAGGGCACGGACACCAACAGCAACCATTGCCGATTGGGCAGTGCGAAGATCAAATCGTTTTGTCGCAGCAGGTGAACCAGGAAGCGTTCGACGTCCCGCATCACCGATTCGTTGGTGTCGTCTTCGATCGCGATCGCGATCGCGGAAACCTCGCCGGTCCCTTCTTGTCCCGCCGCCAGACGGCTGGTGAAGCGCCGCGTGACTTCAACGGGGCAATTGATCGGCAGCGTAAAACTGAAGGAACTGCCCTCGCCTTCGGTGCTTTCGACATCCATCTTGCCGAAATTCAGATCCACCAACTCCTGAGCGATGTTCAACCCCAATCCGAAGCCCTTGGTGCTGTCGCGGATCTCCGTCTTGACCTGTGCAAACCGCTGAAAGATTTCGCGTTGACGGTCCGCGGGAATGCCGACGCCGTTGTCCGAGACGGCGATGGA
>NZ_JBFHKV010000148.1:0-11348 GCF_041595215.1 Stieleria sp.
GGCAGGGAGGGTCGAGCGAAGCGAGGGAAGGGTCGGTCGGGTTTAACAGAGCGATCGTCGGTGTCTGCGCGACGCGTTTTTACAATCGCTTGTAAAATCTTCAACACTCGATCATCGGGCATCGCGAGTTTCACGGCGAGTCTTCGGCTCTGGAACACGCGCCATGTTCACGCTTAACCAGGCCCATCGGCAATCGCGCGAGCCGTTCCGTGGCGATGTTTCACGAGACGTCCCCAGCGACACCGCTTCGGCACCGATCTTGCATTGCCTGCCCCATAGCAACTACCAACAGTTCAGTTTTCGGGTTTTGAACACCCCTTCTCATCGATGGTCCCATGTCGCGCCCCCTCATCAAAATCGTTTTCGCAGCCACTTGCTTCGCTTTCCTCGATCACGGGGTCAGCCAAGCCCAATCCGGCTCGGCCATGACTCGCTTGCGGCCGATCGGATCGGCGAGCGCCGTGGACCGATTCCAGAATCAACAATCAGCCTCGGCCGCGACCAACGTTGCAATGCGAGCCACCGAGCCTCGGCCCACGACGGTTCGCAATGAGACCGCTTATTGGCAGCAGAATCAGGCCGTCCCAGCCGCCCCGGCGTCGGTTCGGCAGGTGTCCGCCAGCCAGGCACCCGTGCGACAAACGGTCTGGATGCAATCCGGTTTCGATGCGCCGCCGCTAGCGGACTCGGGGATGTCACTTCCCGGCGAGGCGCCCAACGCGGGATTGCCCCAGCCGGGCGCGAGCACCGCGATTCCGAACTCGACTCCGTTTCCCGAAGCCGCCGCTCCGCCGCGTGCCTTGCCGTCGCCGAACAACTCCTACGCTCCATCGCCGTCAGACCTGGATCAAATTCCGCAGCCGTCCTTGGAAACCAATGCGTTTGCCCGGGCGGACAACTGCCGCCTGATCACGCCCCCGAGCACTTACATGGCGGCCAGCGCCTTTGCCGGTGGTTGCGGTCAGGTCATCCCGACGTCGTACTCGTCGTCGGCCTGCGGCCCGATCACCCAAGCCCCCGGCATGCTACCGGCGGAGATCCCTTCGGCGGCGACGGTTCCGCCCACGACGGTTTATCCGCCCACCACCACCCAGCCGCTGGCGGTGCCCACATCGGCCGCTCCGGCGCGTTCGCTGATCACGTTAGGGCAACAAAACTACATGGTTCAAGTCGGCCAAGGGCTCTGGGGCCAGCCGGTCGCGTACGTCCCCGGCCAGGGTCTGCGCAACTGGATCCGCTACATTTTCCCCTGATCGGAAAACAGTCGCGGAGAGCCCCACACACGGCTTGCACACTCCGGCGTCACTCGATAATCTACCGGCCCTGGAAAAGTGAACCTCGGCCGACCGAGACCACTCTTCACAGTCAACCAAGCGGATGTGGCGGAACTGGCAGACGCGCTAGATTCAGGTTCTAGTCCTCGATAAGGGGGTGGAGGTTCAAATCCTCTCATCCGCACTGGATTTTAAAGGGTTTCAGCGAATTATACGCTGAAGCCCTTTTTTTTGGCTTCCCAAAACGCGCCCAGTGGCACGAAAGGGGCCACCCACATTCCTAAGTGGCGAAGAGTGACAGGCAGGTCGCTCTCCTTCAAGTCTGCCCGTCTATCGCACGGTTGCCAAAATGCAAGCGATTGCCGATCGTCAACGCAGCAACCAGCACCGGCAACTTTACCTATCGACCCTAGAGATGCGACGGCTTGGATCAGCCTGCCGGTTGCAGCGGGTTCCCCGGTGCACAGCGCCAACTCTAACCGCAACTCGAGGCTTCTGCCGCTAGATTGTCTGCCGTCCGCGCGGCACGTTTGAAGATCTTGCCGAACTTCGTCACAACCGTAAGCGTTCTAGCTGCCCATGTTGACCGTCTAGTTAGCGTGACGGGTTTCTTTCCGCTTTCAGGAGAAACTCATGCCGCAGTTTCCCAACCCGCAGCTCGCACAGCAGTGGCGTGACCACATTGAGCGGTTCGCCCAATCCGGTCTGACCGTCGCAGATTTCTGTGATCGCTAAGGCTATTCGGTCGCCTCCTTCTATCAGTGGCGACGTAAGCTGCGATCTTCCGTTCCCGATCGTCCAACAGGCCCCCGCGATCGAGCGGCCTCGTTCGTCGCGGTTGAGCTTCAGTCCAACGCGATGGAAGCGTCGCACCTGAACGGCCTGAAGATTGATTTGCCTGGCGGGGCTGTTGCTTGCCTCGACGGGAACGCTACCGACGAGCAGCAACGCAGGCTGATCAAGAATATCGTCGAAGTGCACAGCGAGGTGGCATCGTGATCGCACTTGCACCGACCACGCGGATCTTTGTCTACACCGAGGCGACCGATATGAGGAAAAGTTTCAATGGCTTGTCCGGGCTCGTCAACGAGCATTTCCAGGTCGACTTGTTCTCCGGTCATCTGTTCGTCTTTTTCAACCGTCGGCGCGACTATGCCAAGATTCTGATGTGGGACTGCGACGGCTTGGCTCTCTGGTCCAAGCGACTCCAAAGCGGAAGCTTCGAAAAGATTGTCTCCGAAGAGCATGGCAGCTTCGAGGTCGACTCTGCCGGCCTGGTTATGATGCTCCGCGGTGTGCAGATCGAAGGTTCGCAACGACGCAAACGCTACTCGATCGACCTTCCTGAAGCGGCGTGAGTTAGTCGAGCAAGTCTTTTTGAAAAGCATCAACGCAAGGCCCAACGGAGCCTTGCGTTTCTTGTTTGGATAGCGAAACGTTGACGGAGCACTAGTGTGGGAGCACTTTCAGGAAACGCAGACCAAAGCGACCGTAGTCTTGGCCGTCAACGTCGCCATCGCCATCGCTATCGAAAATGGGGTTGAATCCATCGTCACCGACAGACTTCAGAAAGGTCAGACCGAACCTTCCGTAGTCCTGACCGTCGACATCCCGATCGCCATCACTATCGCCGAACAGGCTAAAAAAACTGTCTGCCGCATCGGCTCCGATAATAAAGTCATGGGTCATCGCGATGGATGCGTTCTCGGATACTATTAGGTCCGCGTTGACGGCAAGGCGATAGTTACCGTCGGCCAAGGCGTAAAAACCGTTGCCGCGGAGGACGACCGACGTACCTTCAGAAAACGTGATCAGGCTCACCGTCTTGCCATCGACTGCCGATGTCAACACGTTTAATCCCGAGACGACCTCACCATTGTCGTGATTGGTGACGACGAAGGCTTCTGGCGGGGCAGACACGATACGATCAAATGTGATTTCGATCTGAGAAACACTGGAGCGTTGCAAGCTGCCCCCGTTGATCAACACCGATTCAATGCTGGGTGGAGCCAGGATCTCCACCTGAACGTCTTCAACTTCGCCATCGTTCGCGAGTCCGGTCGGAGCCAATCCACTGTCACTGCTCACCCGTAGCCGCGCGATAGTCATCCCCTCCCGAGCTGACGGTGGCACGTTGAACGTCAGTGATTGCGAACCTCGCACGACCGCCATGTCTCCGAATACGCGTTCCCACGCGTCCCAGGAGCCGTTTTGGTTAAAGTCGATCCAGGCATCCAGCTTGGCAGTATCGGCGTTGTACAGATCGACCGTCACCTCCGCCGTCCCGCGGTCCGTCCGAATCGTGCCAAACACGATGCCAATGTCTTCCCCGGGATTGTCGTCGCCATCGGCGGCCGGCGAAACGATCGCATCGGTTTCCCGGTCCCGTGTCGGTCCGAATCGGGGACCCACCGAAACGTGCCGGGCTCCGTCTTCCGCCAAGGTACTCGGATAAGCGACCGGTGCATCACCATAATCGAGTCCGATCACCTGCGTCAGCGACAGGCCGTGCGTTACGGAGTGATCGGGTGTGCCCGAGACCGACGGGTCTTCGACCTCGACGATCACTTCAAGCGCGGGGTCCACTTCGAAGTCCAGTAACGCATTTTGCCGGAGATACAAAACCGACGCATCGATCTCGAACAGACTCGCATGGGATCCGGAGAGTGACAGTTGATTCGTCCCCACTCCGTCATCGGTGATCACGACGTCAGCGACCTTCACCCGTGACGAGACGTCGGCGTCTTCGGGCAGGGTAGAAACAACGTTGGTCAAGCTGACGGTGGCGGGATGGTTGACGCGGTGGACAAACTCGCGGACATAGTTCCCGCCTGCCGTTCCGTTGCCATCGCCGTCCAGGCGAACCCCCGAGAGGTCGTGAAGCGTGACATCACCGTAGGCGGTCAAACGATAACTGCCCGTCTGCAGAGGATCGTTCGGAATGAGTGTGATGTCCGTGCTGCCGGTTGCATAATCGATCTCAAAATCGATCAGTTGGTCATCGGTGTTGCCGAACACGCCGTCCGTCCCGGAGAACAGGATCTGGTATGCGGCGGTCGAGCGGGCGTCGATCGGACTGATCGGTTCACTCAGCTGCAGTGTGATCGGATCGTTGGGGCCCGTGTACTGTCCGGCCTGATGAATGGCCGCGGGTACCGTATCGATGATCGCCGGCGGCTGGTTGTCATTGCTGTCGCCCAAAAACTCATACGCCCCGATATCAACGATCCCCGGTTGGAGCTGGATTCGGATTGGTGCCGCATTGGATAGATTCGCCATCGAATCGTATGAAGCCAGGAAGTAGGTTGTTCCGTTCCCGGCGGATAGACCGACCGTCGGCGTCAAATTTTGATTCCCCGCCCCGTAGTGGAAATCGATTCGACCATCGGAGTGCAGCGTGACCGCTGTGGCGACATCGCTTCCGTCTGACTGTAAACTCGCCTCCCAGCGGTACGTCACCTGATCAGCGACCGAACTGTCGACGAAGACGTCCTTGCCGGTCGGGGACAGATTCAGATCGTCCCACAGCGGAGCAATCCGCGCGTTCGAAACAAACGCGGCAAAGTCGTTGTCACCATAGGGTGGGGCCGTCCAGCCGCCGAATTGCAAAAAACCGTCGGCTGAAACAAAAGCACTCGTGTAAGCGTTTCCGAAGTACGGGAACGAGAACGGCAAAGAGGCGTTCCCCCACGTGCTGATGCCGAGCGAGGTTCCGCCGGTCGGAAATGTCGATCCGGCGAGCGCGATTTCGAAGTAGCCCGGCGCGCCGAGATTGGGCGTTCCAAGATCATCGGTATGCGGCGCACCGGTGATGTCCACGTTCGATGCGTTCCACGAATCACCGCGGTCGATTGCAATGGAGTGTCCGACGCGATAAAAGTTGTCATCGGGTCCGCCGTCGTAGCCACCGTCGGCACCGGTGTACCCAAGCACATTGTCGGCGCCGTCGATATCCAGAAATAACGGATCCCCGGCGACGCTGTTCGCGTCAAGCGATGTCGTCGTCTGCCACTCGGCCAGGGAATCCAGCACGGTCGCTCCCCACAGCCCCAAGTGGGCATTCGGGTCGCTGCTTTGGTGGAACAGGTTGCGGTCCATCGAGTGCCCGGACTGAGAATTCGCATCCACCGAAATCGAGTGTCCCGAGTCGACCATCAAGATGTTGTTGTAAACCAGCAGATCTCGCGAGCTGTTTTCGATCCGCAGCGCATCGCCCACACGCTGGTAAATCGTGTTGTTCAGAATTGCTCCATCGTCATAGCCTTTCTCGACCAATACCGCACCGTTGGTATTGCCGTAGACCAGATTCGAGACGATGTTCCCAAAGAATCCCCAAGATTGATGAGAGGCATGAATGCCTAGCGAATTGGAATAGACGACGTTACGTGCAGCGGTTCCGCGATACAGCTTGATGCCGGTCCCGGAGTTGGCATAGACATGGTTTTCAATAATCTCCGCCCCCATCTGACTGTCGTACGGGGTACCGCCGACAAGTCCATCAACGTTTCCGTGCACTTCGTTTCCGATCGCTTTGCCACTAACGGAAACGTCGATTCCGATTTGATTGTTGAACACTTGGTTGGAATCGGCCGTTGCATAAGAATGAACTCGGATCCCCTTACTATTTCCGTGCACGGTATTGCCGACGGAGATGCTCGCTCCATCCATCAGGATTCCGGTGTCATTTCCGTACAGTGTGTTCTCTCGGACGGTCGTTCCGGCCTGATAAACGCCGATCCCGACGCCAAACGCATTTTGAGCCACATGCCCAAACACTTCATTGCCGATGACCTGTAGATCGTCGATGGAAGTTCCCAAGTAGCCGCCGATTGAAATGCCCCGCAACGCGTTGTCGTAGATACGATTGTCGCGAATGGTCACGCGATCGCTATCGGAATCTCTGTCGACGTGGATCCCGAAGTTGGCACCGGTGATCGATAGATTGGCCACCGTCACATCGTCCGCGCCATTGAAATCCAGAACGTACGCGCCATCGGATGTGTTCATGCGATCCAGGACCGCGTGCACGCCGACCACATCCGGTCCTTGAATGCGAACGCCACTGTGTGATGCATCCAGAACGATGTTGGAGTGCAATCCATAGGTCCCGGTGTCGACGTAAATCACGTCGCCTGCGCCTAACGCATACGTATTCAATACGGCGGCAAGACTTGCCATCGGTTGGCTGGGGAGTTTGCCAGAGTTGGCATTGTCACCGATAGCGCTGGTGTATTGGTCTCCAGCCAGCGATGCATCATTAACATAGAACGCATTGCCCGCGGATCCGATCATGAAGGGACCGCTCGCATATCCAAACGGCATGGTGCCACCACCGGCGAAGATACCGAGTTGATACGATTGCTCGGTCGCGATCGAACCGTCATCCGGAATCGTCCAGTCGTAAGTGCCCAGCGCCGCGTCGATTCCTGTTGCGATCGTCGTCAGCGGAGTCGACACGCCGGGGACAAAACCGTTTGCATCGTACAATACGATGTCCACCGTGCCCGCTGCCGGTGTCCTCCAGTCGATCGACAGCACGCGTCCTGCGCTATAATTGTCCAATACGGTCGGCGAAAGCACCTGCAAGATCTCCGCACCCGCGCTGGCCGTCGCTTCGGATGTGCCGCCGTAGGCCCCCAAATTCAACCGCCCGCCGTTGGGTTGCGGTTCGTCGCCGACCGGATCGCTCGGATCGCCGGCGTCGACACCCGGAGCGCCAAGTTGTAGATGGAAATCATCGTCCCCGGCCCCAAAACCCTGGACTGGACGAACGAGCAACCCATCGGCAGCGACGAAACTGATTGACCGGTTGTTTTTTAAGCGCACGTTCAGCATCCCATCACCGCCGGCGACAACCGCTCCCAACCGCTTCCAGCCGACGCCGTCCCCGTCCACGTAGTCGGTGAGTTGTTGGTTGTACTGGCTGATGTTCTGGAAGCCGGCATCCTGGCCCGCCGTGGTGAAGGAATAGCGAACATCTGAACTGTAAGAAGTGGACGCACTGGGAAACGTCGCGAGCAGTTCATAGGTTTGTCCGGCGGTCAGACCCGTGAAACTCCACGTCGCGTCGCCCTCAGTGCCGTAGAGATACCGCAGGTCGCCCAGGTATCCGCTCGTGGCGTCAATTGTCCACGAGCCGGTCGTCGCAAAGCCTGCATCGCCATCGTCAATCATCGTCGGCGTTCCTACGGTTATGGAGGAATCGCCCAGGATGTCGTCGGCCCCGTCGGGGTCGACCAAACCCAGCGGCGCCGACAGCCCGCCGGTGTCCAGACCCAGTTCGAATCGCCAATCGGCAAACGAAACCAGTTCGCTGCTTCCCCGGTCCGCCATCTTGCCACCGGGACCGAGCTCGTACTGGTTGTAATTTGCTGTGTGTCCGGACTGGCTGTCGGCACCAAACACATACGCGAATCCGTCTCCGACGTAGAATAGGTTGTTTCGGAAATCGATCCCTTGCGATTGGTCGGTCACATGAATCACGCTGCCGGTCGGCTCAAAGAAGGTGTTCCCTTCGACCGACACGTTACTCCCGGCGCGGCCGATTTGCATAGAAAGGGTGTGATTGTCGTAGATGACATTGCCCGAAATCTTGCCATTGTACGGGCCGTTGTACTGACCAATCCGCGTCGCAATCCCCGTCGTGTTTCCAAAGACCCGGTTGCCCGTAGCGTTGGCCAGACTGTCTAAACCGGAAAGTAGCTCGATCCCAAGCTGATTGCGGTACACGATGTTGTCGACAATGTCGGTGACTTTTGCCGGGCCTGAACTGTTTTGCCCATGAATGCCGACGCGGTTGTCGTAGACCGTGTTCCCGATAACCCGTGTCCCGCCGTCTGTAGCACTAATGCCCTGGTCGTTGTCATAGACATGGTTGTTCTCAGCCCTCGTGGTAAAGTTATCGAATGCGTGGGCTGCCAAATAGATGCCATAGGCGTTCCCATAGACATCATTGTCTCGAACCTGCGCGTCAACCCGATATGTGAAAATGCCCTGTCCACTTGTTGGACTCATTCGATGTCCGAACACTTCGTTGGAGACAATCTGCCAGCCCTCATTCGTCGTTCCGCTGTACCCACCAACCGACACGCCGGAGTTCGCATTGCCGTAGATCCGGTTTTCCAGGATCTGGACTTGATCGCTGTCCGCGTCGTAATCGGCAAAGACACCGTCGTACGCGCCGGTAATCGCCAGATTCGCGATCGTCACGTCGTCGGCACCAATGAACTCGAACACATAGCTTCCGTTTGCGGTGTTTCCGCGATCGAGTACCGCTTCAGCACCAGCAACCCCCGGACCTTCGATGCGGATTCCGCTGAGTGCGTCGCCAAGGATGAGGTTTCCGCGAAGGGTGTATTCCCCGGTATCGACGTGAATCACGTCGCCGGCACCCAACTGATAGGCATTCAGCACCGCCGCAAGACTTGCCAACGGTTGGTCGGCGCGTTTGCCGGAGTTCAAATTGTCGCCGACCGCGGTCGTGAAGACGTCTCCCTCCAGCGATGCGTCGTTGACGTAATAGTCGTTGCCCGAGTTCGCGATCAAGAAAACACCCGAGACGTCACCCGGCATCGAACCACCGTTTGCAGCCACTGCGATCAAGTACGCCTGGTCAACAGCGATCGATCCGTCGGTTGGGATGCTCCAGTCAAATGCACCGAGTGTTCCGTCAATTCCCGACGCAACGATCGCCACCGGAGTCGACACGCCGGGGACAAAACCGGCGGCGGCGTACAACAGGATGTCGACCGTTCCGGCTGCCTGGGACCGCCAGCGAATCGGCAGCACCCGTCCGGCGCTGTACTTGTCCAGCCCCGACGGCGAAAGCACTTGCAGGATTTCCGCGCCAGCGCTGGCAGTCGCTTCGGACGTTCCGCCGTAGGCACCCAGGTTCAACCGTCCGCCGTTGGGAGACGGTTCGTCGCCGACCGGATCGCTCGGATCGCCGGCGTCGACCCCCGGAGCGCCGAACTGTAAGTGGAAATCATCGTCGGTGCCGCCAAAGCCCTGAATCGGACGCACGATCACGCCATCAGCCGCGACGGAGTAACCCGGATGGTTGTTGTGTGAGCGCACGTCGAGCAATCCATCGGAGCCGACAATCACCGTGCCCAGACGTTTCCAACCGAGTCCGTCTCCGTCGACGTAATCGCTAAGTTCCTGGTAGTACTGGCTGACGTTATGCGATACGGCAGCTTGCCCTTCCGTCGTCAACGTATACACCACGTCAGGGCTGTATCCCACATTCCTCCACGTCGCGAAGACCTCGTAAGTCTGCCCTGACGTCAAGCCTGCGAAGCTCCACGTCGCGTCGCCCGAGGTGCCAAAGAGAGTCTGATAGTCATCCAGATACCCGCCCGTGGCGTAACTTGTCCAAGTACCCGTCGTTGCAAACCCCGCATCTCCGTCGTCAACGATCGTAGGAACCCCCGCTGGGGCAAAGGAATCGCCCAGGATGTTGTCGGCTCCGTCGGGATCGACCAGATCCAGCGGCCCCGCCAGTCCGTTGGCGTCCCGCCCCAGTTCGAAGCGCCAATCGGCAAAGGAGTTCACCGTCGTGCTGCCGCGATCGGCCATCTTGCCGCCGGGGCCAAGGTCGTACTGGTTGTAGTCGAACGTGTGATTCGACTGACTGTCCGCGTCGAACACATACGCGAACCCGTCGCCGACATAGAACAGGTTGTTGCGGAAGTCGATCAATTCCGATTGGCTGGTCAGATGAATCGCGTTTCCGGCAGGTTCATAGAAGGTGTTGCCACCCACCGACATTCCACTCGACGCCTTGACCACTTCAACCGATACGCCGGAATTGTCATAGAACACATTTCCCGCGATCTTCCCACTGGACCGCTCATAGGAAGACGGAATCGATGTTCGCGCTTTTAGCCCTTGAGTGTTGCCGAAGACTCGGTTAACTGTCGCGTTGACGGCATCATCGGTGCCAGACACAAGTTCGAGACCTAGATCGTTGCGGTACACGATGTTGTGGTCAATGTCCGCGGGCTTTGCTGGGCCTCCACTATTGGTCCCCGTGATCCCTTTGATGTTGTCGTACACCGTGTTGCCATACGCTCGCGTCCCGCCGCCGTAAATCTCGATGCCAATCTCATTGCCATGAACCCGGTTACCTTCCGCTTCCATGATGAATGAGATGTTATAGCGCGACCACAATTTGATTCCGGTGTAGTTTCCATATACAAGGTTGTCCCGTACCGCTGCATCGACGCGATACGTAAAGACACCGATTCCGCTTTGCGGATTCTGCGTCGGTCGGTGACCAAAGATTTCGTTGCCGACGATTTGCCAGCCGTCGTTGGTACTGCTGATGTGCGTTCCGACCGAAACGCCCACGCGATCATTGTCGTAGATCCGATTGTTCACGATTGAAATTTGGTCGCTGTCCGCATCGTGATCGGCGAAGATTCCGGTGTGGGCGCCGGTGATGGACAGGTTCGTAATCGTCACATCGTCGGCACCATCGAATTCAAACACATAGTTGCCGGCCGCGAGGTTTCCGCGATCCAGAATCGCTTCTGCACCCGCAACATCCGGCCCCTGAATGCGGATTCCGCTGAGTGCCGCGTCCAACACCAGATTGGTTCCCAGCGTGTACGCCCCGTTGTCGACCAAAATGGTGTCTCCCGGTCCCAACGAATAGCTTTCGATCACTGAACGAATCGAGGCTTTGGGGCGATCCGGCGCCAAACCATCATTGGCATCATTGCCGACGGCGGTCGTGTAGACGTCACCCGATACGTCCGCATCGTTGACGTAATAGAAACTGATCGGTTCGGTGATGGAGAAAGACGCGTCACTGGCGTCCGACAGCGCCGGCCCACCGACACTGCGATCGATCTGAATCCGATAGTCATCGGCGGCAGGGACAGTATCCGGAACGGTCCACTGGTAGATCCCCGTGTTGGATCCCGACGTGACCAGCGGCAAGCTGTAGAGCGGATCCGAATCTCGAACGAGTGCAATGTCCACCATCGTTCCACCACCCAGCAAGGCCGTCCTCCAGGTGATATCGACATCCTTCGTCGCCGGGAACACTTCCCCGCCGTTGGGTGTGAA
>NZ_JBFHKV010000149.1:0-11318 GCF_041595215.1 Stieleria sp.
CGTGTTCCGGCAGGATTCCACGGCGTGTGGATCGACGGCCGCTCATCTTCATCCGCGTGATCGGAGACGGGGCCACCACGTAGGGCATGCTGTGCATGCCACCAGCCACAGCAAGTAGGGCATGCTGTGCATGCCATCAGCCATCAGCAAGTAGGGCATGCTGTGCATGCCAACGGGTCGTCAGGCACAGCCTGACCTACGCCGCCTGAAACAGTCGCTGCGACCTCAACGCGATGGAGTGTCAATCGGCTGATTGAGCCCGATCGAGCGGGATCGTCGCAACAAGCACATTCGCGCGATAGTTTTCGATCTGCAGCACCGGACGTCCGTGCGGGTCCCAGACGTCGATGTTGAACGTTGCGTGTTTGTCGGTCGATTCGAGCGGGACAATCCGGGCCGTGACCTGCTCGCCGACCACGGGTGGCGCGAACATCCGCAATCGACGTATCGAATGCGGCAGTGCGATCGCCGTCCGATCAATCGTCCATTCATGAACTCCCGCCGAAAACACGCAGGTGTCGATCAGCACACAGGGCAACATGATGCGATCGCCGCTATCGGCCGAAAGAAACTCCGCCGGGTCGGCGATTCTGATTTTCGCCCACGACTGCTGCTGCGAATAATAAAACTGTTCCAGCTGGCGATAGATCGGGCCGTGATACACCGACAATTTGTGATCCAGGTAGTGGACCGGAATGTACGGGACATCGGGAAAGTCAACCGGTTCGTCCGCGCGATCATCGGGCTGGTCCGATCGGATGATGCAGTCGGCGTGGACACGTTCTTTGCGGAGCACCTGTCCTTTGCGGTTTTTAAAATCGCTGAGCAATGAACAACGGACTTGGTCACCGGTTCGCTCGGCGCGGACACGAATTTCCTGAGGCTGGTCGGTGAAAAACCGCATCGCTTCGGCAATGCGAAAGTTTTCGATCGTTGTCACTGCTCGGCCACCGGTCAGCAGACTCGCCGCTTCGGCACAGGCTTCCGCGGCGGCGACGAACGGCAAGATTGGTCGGCCTCGCAACAGGTGCTGGCTGAGAAAGTTGTCGTTGACCGGATCGACCACGTGCGAGGTCGTGATGCTGCCGCCAAGTTCATCATCCCCACACTGGACGCGGTCGATCATCGGGTAGGGGCTGAAGGAAGCGACGTACTGGTCGGTGTAGTAGCGTTTGTAGCGTTCCCAATCCGTGATCAAGACCTCCGCTTCGGGACAACCGCGTCGCAATTCGTCGATGAAGTGTCCAACGCCTTCTTCGACGGGCATGTACTTGGCGTCGACGAGCGTCTTGGCGAGTCGAGATTCGGGGCGCACGGCCATTCCGACTTCATCCCACGAGGGCCAATCAAAGGCGACCGCGTGAACCTCGGGACGCGTCTGGCGGAACCAGCTGACCAGTTTGCACAGCAGTTCGTTGGCCAAACAGTAATCGGTTTGCCCGACGCCACCGAAGCGACCCGAGATGGATGCAAACGCGGCAAAGAACTTCAAGTCGTCTTGCCGCGTCAATTCCATCAGCGAGATCGCGCCGTCGACTTTCGAAGCGATCGTCCGCTGGACCGAGGAGAGCTTCTTCTTGGTAAAGCTGGTCGCCTTTTCATAGCCCGCACCGTGCACGATGCCGTCGATTGAACCGTCCGTTCGACGGATCTGGTCTAACAATTGTGCCAGCGCGCGATGGTCGCTGACGTCACAGGCGTGGTAGGTGACGTCCAGTCCCGATTCGGCGAAGTCGCGCAGGTTTTCGTCGATCTCCAAGGCCTTTTCCACTCGCGACCAGGCATCGATCGGGACCTCCCCCGCTTCGAGCGCCTTGCGAACGACTTCCGCACGTAATTGCTTTCGCTGGTCGGGGTTTAGGTTTCGCCAACCGTCGTCGATTTCCGGTAAGGGACTCGAACCGATCAGGTGCAGCTTGACGCCGAAGTGCTGACCGATCGCTTTGGCGATCTTGGCGGTGACGCCTCGGGCGCCGCCGGTGATCACCCAGACCCGGCCGAAATCCGCCGTGGTCGTGGGCAGTTGGTTGACGGGCACAATCACGGGCGCGACGGCGTGACGTTTGCAGCCGCGATAAGCGATTTCCGCCGTCCGTCCGGCTGCCGCGGCGGATTCGTCGATCAATCGAGCCGCGACAAAACCCGGATCGGCATCGGCATCAAAATCGACGACACGGGCTCGAAACGAAGTCTGTGCGGCGAAACCCATTTCGATCAACAGACCCTTGATCAGCCCTGTCGCGAATCCGCCTTCGGGCGAGGTCACTCGGTCGTCAAATCCCAACAGCCCGCCCAGACGGACACCGCCGACGATCGTTCCCTCGCCGACTAGCTGGTTGTCGTTCAACAGCTTCAGCCAACGCTGGCAGATTTGATACGGAACCAACATGCCGCTCTGTCGGCGTTGTTGCCAATGCTCCGTCGAGACACCCTGGGCGGCGTGTTCATCCCATGCCGTCAGCAAGGTCAGGTTCGTCGGCACACCGCTCTGACAAAAGGTTTCCAGTTCGGACACGGCGGCGGTCACGTCGTCCAGCCGGCGCAGATGCAGACATCGCACGCCCGAACCTTGCAGCGTTTGGGCAAGTGTGTCGGCAGCGGCGTTGTCACCGAGCAACACGACGCCGCCGTGGAGTGCCGTCGCCGCCTCTGCCCGGGGAGCGGGCGGAACTTCGATACACCGCAATGCGAATCGATTGCAGACCTTGCCCGCATCATCGAGCGGTGATCGACCGTCGACACCGGTGGAACGTTGCGAAAATTCTTGCCAGGAGATCACTCGGTCGGTTGTCGACTCTGGTTTCTTCTCGGTATTCGGCTTCGCGGCAGTATGTCGAGGTTGTCGCCCGCCCGGCTGCAGTCCGATCAATTCCTGCAAGTCGAGTTCGAAAAACTGATTCGCGTCCGCCCCGGTTTCGTGATTGCCCGGCGTTGCCCAGGCCCGTGCGGAACGGACATCAAACAGAACGCTGACCTGGTTGTCGACTCGCCGGATGGTGTTCATGGTCGCAAAGCGGACTTCCCGACCACGGCCTTCGTCGTACTGATCCCTCAACCATCGCTGCAGCATCGCGGTCGATGGAACCTCGTCGCCTTTCTGCCGCCACAGTGATTCGAGTCGTTGTTGACGCAACAGGGAGTGCTTGGGTGTGTCGATGACGGGCGGTAGTAGTTGGGCATGATTGCTGACCAGCCGATGGTCATTCAGCCGCTCGGATCGGAACGTTCCGCAATCGTATTCGACGTAGGCCGGATCGCTCCCGCACGCGTCTGAAACGCACATCCCCCAGCCGCCGGTGGTACGCTCGCGACGCAGCATGTCGACGGCGTCGTCGACCGATTCGGCAGTTTCCAGAACGCGACGGATGACGATCGAGTGCAGCAGTCCGTCAAGCGTTTCGCTGCGGCGGGGCCGGTCCAACAACATCGAACCGGTGACGACGACTCCGGCCGCGTTGACGCCGTTGATCCCTAACACGTGGCCTGCGGCGGAGAACAGCACGTGCGGCAATCCACCGGTCGGTCGCCGGACTTGAACGCAGCGTCGCATCGAGTCGCGAAGAAATAGCCCCAGCGGCATGTCTTCATTGGCCGCGTGCAGCCACTGTGTCTCGCGTGGTTGTCCGTCCGATCGCGAGGTGGACGATGGTCGGCCGGCGAGGATTTGCGTGCAACCGGCGCCGATCTCCGGATAAGCGTATAGGTTGTGTTCCAGCAGCGCGTCGACGGGGACCCCCGCGCCGTCGGCCATCCCACGCATTTCCTCCGAGGCCGATTCGTCGACCAGTTTGTCCAACATCGATTTGGCGAGCGACAGATCCGGCAGCGTTCTGCCCAACTTGCCCGTTGCAATCTCTTTGTAGCGATCGAGCATGCGGCGTATCGCCACCGCCATGGCTTGACCGTGTGCGGCCCCCATCGCGTGAGGCGAACCCTCCAAGAACAAAAGCTGAAGCCCCGCTTCGGAATCTGGCGCCGGCGACGGAAGATCACTCTCGAAGCCCGGACGCTGGCGCGAACCGGCTGATGTTATTTGCTGATCAGCCGTTTGGCGCGAGCCTACGGGCCCGTCGGAATCTGGTACCGGCAACGGAAGATCACTCTCGGAGCCCGGACGCTCGCGCGAACCGGCTGATGTCATTCGCAGATCAGCCGTTTGGCGCGAGCCTACGGGCCCATCGGATTCTGACGCCGGCAACGGAAGCTCACCCTCGGAGCCCGGACGCCGCAACCGTGTTTCCATGCCGTCCGATCCGCCGACCGGGACACCGGCGGCCCGCAATGCGGCGTCCAGCCGGGTCAGGGACTCACCCGGGTGACGCTTTCTGTGGTCCGTCGCAATCGACAACGATTCGTCGCCGATGATCTGCCCGACAATCTGCTCGTGCAGCCGTGTCAGAACCGGGTTGGGGCCGATTTCCACCAGCACGTTCACGCCTTCGCCGGCCAGTCGCCGGATCTGGTCGGTGTACAGCACCGGCTGCACCAACTGGCGGACCAAGTTTTCGCGGATCGCGTCCGGTTCGGCGACGTAGCGGTTGTCGACACTACTCAACAACGGAGTCCGCGGCGGGGCGATTTCCAGTTGGTCGAGGATCTGTCGAAACGCCGGTTGAATCGGCGCCATCAACGGTGTGTGATAGGGACGCGGCACGCCGAGGATTTTGGCGTGGATCCCGGCTTCGGCCATCCGCGTTTTCAAGCTCTCGATCACGCCACGACTGCCGGCGATGACGGTTTGTCTGTCGCTGTTGCAGTTCGCGACGAAGGCTTCGCCCGGATAGGCGTTGCAGTGTTGACTCGCCTCATTGCGATCCAAGTCGACCGCGAGCATCGCGCCGTCGATTTGCGTGGACTCGGTGATCAACCGACAACGATGAAACGTCGCCAACGCCGCGGTTCGGAAATCCCACGCACCGGCTGCCACCAACGCCGGGAACTCTCCATAACTGTGTGCCGAAATGCGATCGGGCTTGATGCCCATCGCGTCGACCACTTCCATCAGGATCGAATCGGCGACCAGCAATGAAAGTTGTGTGCGCCAGACGTCAGTGCCCAGGCGATCCGCTTGATCGACGACCAGATCTCGATAGCTCGGGTAGTCCAAGGATTGCAGGATGGCATCGATGCGTGCGGCGGCCGCTGCGGCGACGGGATTTTCCTGGACCAGATCCGCCAGCATGGACGGGTACTGCGATCCTTGACCTGGAAACAAGAACGCCACCATCGGTCGCCGCGTTCGTTCGACACAGTAGATGCCCTGGCTTTCAAATAGGGCAGCGCGTTTGGGGTCGCAGTGGCGGGAAACAAACAGCCCCGCACGCTTGCGAAGTTCATCGTCAGATCGGTAGACGATCGCCAGCCCGTGCCGGAGAGTGCGGTTGGAAGCAATGCTGTTGGAAACCGTGCGGTGCCGTGCGGCGGCCGAATCGACGGACCCGCCCGCGGCAATCTGTTTGGCGTTGTCGATCAGTTCGGACAGCGAGTCGGCTTCAGCGATCCAGCTACGATAGCCGTGATCGGGATTGGACACAGAGCGAATCGTGTTGCCGCGACCGGATTGAGACGACGTGCTCGGGACGGGCTGTCCCCGCTCGATCACGACGTGACATGCCATGCCCCTGGCGTAGCAATTGAGTGCGGAAAAGACGCGGCCGGAGGGATCGACCAGCGGCAAGTCCTGGTTTGCATCAGGGAGTTCACACCACGCTTGGTGGGACAAGGCGTCGATCGGCTGATCGGCAGGCAGACCGACCGGCGATTGAAGATGCTTCAACGACAACGATGATTTGACCAACGCGATCATTCCCGCTGCGCTGCCGGCGTGACCGAGTTGTCCCGCCAGCGAGCGCAGATGCAGTGGTCGCTCGCGCTGCACGGCGTACGCCTCAGCGATCGCATGAAATTCGTCACGGTCTTCCTCGGCGATACCGCTGGCGGAAAGGTCGACGGCGGAGACTTGTTCGGGTGTGACCTCCGCTCCCGAAAGGGCGCGACCGATGGCCAGTCGCTGTGCGGTTTGTTGATCGTCGTGACGCGCGACACCGATCTCGCGGATCACCGACAGAATTTCGTCGCCGTCGGCTTTGGCGTCACTCAATTTCTTCAGCAACACGACCGCAACGCCTTCGGCCGGCGCCATGCCGTCGGAGTTTTGATCGAGCGATCGGACACGACCGGACGGACTCAGCCGCGATGCCAGGCGAAGACATTCGAACGCATGGGGGCCGAGGTCACGCTGCGCTCCGGCCGCGATCACCATCTTGCACCCGCCCCGCAACAGGAACCCGCGGGCCGCGTTGACCGCCATGATCGAAGAGTTGTCGCTGCTGTCGAGGGCGAACGCACCGCCCATCAGGTCATAGGTCTTGGTGATCCGCGACGCCAACGAGCTGTTGCTGAATCCACCGGTTTCGTCCAACAGGGCCGGCATCCGCTCCAACAGCACCTCGGCAAATCGCTGCGACGTCTCGGCGATCTGCGCCGGCGGAACGCCTTTGTTTCTCAGCACCGTCTCGATGACCTCGCGGAGCGCCGGCAACCGCAGCCCGACCAGCAGCTGAGAACTGGCCTCGCCGCCGACGAGATTGCCTACGATGACCGCGGTGTGCTCGTGGTCCAGCTTGGACTTGTATCCGGAGTCTTCGAGCGCTTGGGCAACCGTGTCCAGGATCATGAACTGAAGCGGGTCGGCGTTGGCGACCTGTTTCGGCGGAATGCGATGCCGTCGCCAATCGTATTGGTAATCTTGGATGAACCCGCCCACCCAACGCTTGGCTTCGTCCCCGTGGTCCAGACGGACATCCCAGCGATCGTCCGGCACGGGCACCTTGGGATCCTGCCGGGTCGACAGCAGATCCCAAAACTGAGCGATCGTTCGCGCACCGGGCGTCAGCAGCGCGGCGCCGACCACGGCGATCGACCGGTCGTCGGCGGACTGTTCGCCGGGCGATCGAAAACGCCTTGGCGTCGCGGTCGAGTGTTCTTCCAGAACGACGTGGACGTTCAATCCGCCAATGCCGAACGCGTTGACGCCTGCCCGCCGGGGGCTGCCCGGCGGAGGATCCGGCCAGGGGATCGCGGTCGTCGGCAATTGAAACGGCGCAGCCGCCCAATCCACTTTCGGGTTCGGCTGACGCAAATTGATCACCGGCGGAATCATTCGGTGCTGCATCGCCAAAACCGTTTTGATCAGCCCGGCCAGTCCCGCGGCCTCCAGCGTATGGCCGATGTTGGCTTTCACGCTGCCGATCGGGATCTTTTGATTCAGTTCGCCTTCGAAAGATTCGTTAAACGCCTCGGCCAAACTGTTGATTTCGGTCGAATCACCGACCGGCGTCGAGGTCGCGTGGGCTTCGACATACTGAACCGAGCTCGGTGCCACGTCGGCCGAATAGGCGCGGCGGACGGCGGCGATTTGTCCTTCACGCCGCGGCGCCCACAGACTTTTGCCTTTGCCGTCGGAGGAAACACCGATGCCACGGATCACCGCGCGAATGGGATCCTTGTCCGCCAAGGCACGTTCGAGCGTTTTGACCACCGCGACGACGTAGCCTTCCGCGGCGACCAGTCCGTCCGCGTCGGCATCAAACGGACGTGAACCGGTTCCGCTGACGGTCTGCGCTTGCGAAAACAAGATCAATGCGTCCAGCTTGCAATAAGACAGCCCGCCGATCACGGCCAAGTCGATGTCACCCATTTGTAACGCATGGGCGCCGGCGGCCAGCGCGACCAGCGAAGAACTGCACGCCGCGTTGATCGACAAACAAGGACCGTCCAGCCCGAACGCTTTGGAGATCAGCCGCGACGCTTCGGAACTTTCCAAAAACGGGCCGCCGCCGGGACGTCGCTCGGGCAAACCCCGACGCACCCGATGAGCCATTTCCTCGACCAAGGCGGTTTGCTCGTGGGCGGACATTTGTGAAACGTAATCCGTTTGCCGAAGACAATCCATCGCCTGGGCGGCCATCACGCCGAGTGTCAATTCGCCGATCAAGTTGGAACCGCGTTGATGGCCGACGTACACGCCGCCACGTGTCGACCCGGTAGCGTGCGGATCGAGGCCGGCGTCACGAATCGCCTGACCGGCGACCTGACACAAATCCAAATGCGAATGGTCCGCGTTGTCGATGTCGTGGTCTGAAAGACGAAACGGCTCGATTGGCGTCGTGCGGTTGCCGACGATGCCGCCGATTTTGGAGTACGTCTTGCCGAAGCGTCCGATTTCAGGGTCGTAGTAGCGTCGTTGATCCAACCGCTCGGGAGGCAGTTCTGCGATCGCGCTGCGGCCTTCGATCATCAGCGACCAGTATTCATCCAAGTCGTCCGCGCCGGGCAAACGACAGGCCATGCCGATCACGGCAAGCGGCGTGTCAGAGTCTTGATGGTGATGGACGTTCATGGTTCGGCTCCGCAGCGACTGGCACGCGGCGACAGGCATGCAGCGATGCGTGTGCGACTACACGTGTGCGGCGGCTCCCCCGTCAACGGTGATGGTTGTCGCTTGAATCAAATCGCTGATCGGGCTGGCCAAAAACGCGACAGCATTGGCGACGTCGGAGGCCTCCAGCTGTCGCTTTCCCATCATGGTCTTGGCCGTTCGGGCGGCAAACATTTTTTCCGCCCCCGGGATGCGACGCGTCGAATCCGTTTCGACGAGCCCCGATTTAACCACGTTGACGTTGATGCGACGATCCCCCAGTTCCAACGCCAAGTGTCGCGTGATGCTTTCCAACGCCGCTTTCGATCCCCCGATCAAGCCGTACATGGGAAGCGCCATGTGGGATCCGTGACTGGAAATCGCGATGACTTTGCCGCGGTCCTGCGCCCTTTCCAACAGCGGCACGGCTGCTTTGACCAAGTGGATCAGGGCGAGCACGTTGGTGTTCATCGCCGCGGCGAAGTGTTTGGGGTTGGAGTCCAGCAAGTGGCGGAATCCGCCGGTCGCCGCGTTGCTGACCAAGATATCCAGTTGTCCGATTTCTTGCTCGATGAATTCAAACATCGATTGAACATCGTCTTCTTCGCTGACGTCGGCGCGAACGATCCAGCATCGGCGGCCCAGCGATTGAACCTCTTTGGCGGTCGCCAACGCCTCGTTCTGCGACGTGACGTAATTGACGATCACGTCGCACCCCGCCTCGGCCAACTTGATCGCCACCGAGCGACCGATCCCACGCGAGCTTCCGGTGACCAATGCGACTTTTTCTGTAAGATCAATCATGGTGTATGGCATTTTGCCGGGAAGACGGTGTTTTGTAGGCCCGGAGGGCCGGTAGAGTGTGTGCCGGTGGCGTCACGGCTTGTTGATTTAATCAGCCGTTTGGCGCGAGCCTACGGGCGCCGGTGAGTAATTGAAATGATGAATGCCCGTACGCTTGCGCGCTCGCGGCTAATCCCACCTGCGATCGGATTAATTCAACAAGCCGGTCAGCCACCGGGGATGTACGCTGCGCTTGTCGCCTGGCACGTGCAATCGCGATGATGGCGTCGTCAATAACGTCGACGTGCACGTCCGCCATGCGTTGGGCTTCATAATGAACCCGACATCCGTCAGCGTCGACATCGACGATCTGCAAACAACCCGGCCGAAACGATTCGCCTTCGTTGCAGGCCTTAAACGCCGCCTCTTTCGCAGCCCATCCCGCGGCGATCGGCCAGCGATAATCTTGCAACAGGCGGCGCTCCGAGGTCGAGAACCAGGTCCGCGCAAAGCTGTCGGGCAGTTCAGTCCGATCGACCGCATCGACACCAATCCCAGGGGCATCGCGTCGATCCACTGACAGGCGACGCTGACCTGCGACGGCAACGGTGATCGACGCACAGTGGGCGAGCGACAGATCAATCGGTTGTTGAATCCCATTTCGAAAGACGGTGGGGCGGCAGCCTCGGCGCTTCGACACGCGTGAAGCAATCTGCCACTCGAGCAGCGAGTCGGCCGTCTCGGAAAACATCTGGCACAGAAGTTGTTTCGCGCACCATCGTCCACTGATCCAGTCACGACGCCGACTCGGCGCTCGAAAACAGTCCCGTTCCTCCAGCTCGGTTGGCGAAAGCCACGACTGCAGCACCGACGGCCACGGTGATGCGGACCCGCGTTGATGCAGCCGCATGCTCACTGTCTTCCAAAATTCATCGCCTCGACTGCTCATGCCTCAATTCCTACTTGGGCGGCGATGTAGTCGAAGACTTCTTGCAAGCTCGGGAAATCGTCCAGCGTCAGGTTTTCATCCGGCGTGATCTCAAAGTGCTGTCCCAGTTCACCGAACAGCTGCGCCTTCTTGATCGAATCGATCCCCAGGTCTGCTTCCATGTCGGCATCCATCTCGACGAACTCCGGAGGGTAGCCGGTCTGTTCGACGATGAAATTGATCAAGTAATCCTGCAAGTCCGTCTTCGTCCAATCGTGTTGCCCGGTCGACGTCGAGGGTGCCCGCAGGCTTGCGTCAGACAGCTGATCGTCGCTTGGCATTTGCCGGTTCGCGGCCGCGTCCGATTCCCCCGATCGATCTCGATCCAACGGCATGGGGCTCTTGCCGGACAAGACCGATTGCCACTGGGCGATCGGAACGCTTTCGGATTGGACTTCTTTCAGATCTTCGGCCAGAGCATCAATCGTTCTGCGAATTTGTTCCTCGCTGTGCCGTGCGGTGATCATGAAACGCAACCGCGCCGCGTCGTTTTCCACCGCCGGATAGACGATCGGTTGGATATCGATGCCGCGGCTGAGCAAACGACGTGAGAGCAGCAGCGCGGTGTGCGAGTTTCCGACCATGATCGGAACGACCGGTGTGTCGCCCGCCGGGCCGGTATCCAACCCACGCTGCCTGGCCAGTTCGAGCAACAGCCGGGCGTTGCGTTGCAGTTTGGCAACCCGCTGGGGTTGTTGCTGCAGCAGACGCAGCGCCGCCAAGGCCGCTCCGGCGCTGCCCGGTGAGAGAGCGACCGTGTAGATGAACCCGGGCGTGCTGAACTTGAGGTACTCGACCAGCTCGCGACTGCCGGCGACGAATCCTCCCCCACTGCCGAGCGCCTTGCTGAGCGTTCCGACCCACAAGTCGATCTCGTTCGGATCAAGATCGAAGAACTCGGGGCTGCCGCGACCCGTCGTACCCATCGTGCCGATGGCGTGGGCGTCATCGACCAACAGAAACGCGTCGTGCCGCCGCTTGATCTCCAGAAACTACGGCAAGTCCGGATGATCGCCGTCCATGCTGTAGGCGCCCTCGATTGCAAACAATGTGCGCCGATACTTGTGCCGAATTTGTTGCAATTGACGATCCAGCGCCCCGCTGTCGTTGTGCGGAAAACTCAGCCGC
>NZ_JBFHKV010000150.1:0-11291 GCF_041595215.1 Stieleria sp.
AACCGTTCATCTTCCAGGGGGCGCGACGGGAATGGAGGAGCGATCATGGTGTTTTTGGTTTGGTCAGAAGTTGACTGATCTGGTGCGAGGCGACCGTCGTGAGTTGTTTTAAGGCGAGCGAGGTGACGGCTCCCATGATTCCACCGATGAAGCCACGCTTCGCGGGAGCCGGCGCTGCACCACATTCTTTCGTGGTGTTGCCATGCGAGTCCTGGTGAATGATGATCGGCTCGGCCGCCGGTTTCGATTTGGAAGGGACGAGCAAGTAGCCGACACCTGCGGCGAGCGCCAACAGCGGCAGCGGGTGACGCGCCATGTGATACTTCCAGTCGGTCAATTCACGCACACGCATGCGGGCGTCGTCGACATCGTAAGGCAACTCCGTACGAATCTCCGCCATCCGCTGCTTGATCGCGTTGGCCTGTTTTTCAGTGGCAAGCGTGGTGGCCATGACTATTTCTTGTTCCCCATGAAGAACAACGCACCGGCTGCGATCCCCAGACCGAAGGCAATCGCCAGCGACTCGGCGGGGCGACTGCGAACCGTCTCGGCGACTTTTGCGGTGTATTCGCCCGACTGTGACGCCAAACGGCGGTAATTCTCGCGGGCGTAGGCGGCCGCATCGGTGGCCGCAGCCTGTGCCGCTTCGGCATACTGTTGAACGCTTTCGGCAGCGCGATCGCTAAAGCTTCCGTTGAGCACGTTGTCGAGAAACGATTCGACTTCGCTGCGGCTGGCCCCCGTTTTTTGCTGGACAACACCGACCAACTGATCGGCTGACCCTTCGGCGCGCTGCAAGTCGTCTTCGGTGAGTTGGCCCCAATGTTCTTTCAAGCGTCCCTTGACTTCGTTCCACTGACCCTTGAGCTCTTGTCGATTGACCATTTAATTTTCCTCCATTGATGAAACTCGCTGTAATCCCGTCATCGGGCTGTTTCAACTCCACGACGCATATCGCGGACCAATCGTCTTTCAGCGGCAAAATGTCCGTTTCGGCGCCCGGATTGGGCCAGACGGTGGGGCGGCAGGAACCAAGCTGGACGGAAATCGTCCACCGCTGCGGCCGTGTGTCATCGCGTCTGCCGCCGATCGAGCGTTGGAACGCGGTTTGCGTCGCGGCTTTTGCGTCGCGGCTTTTGCGTCGCTGCATGGTTACGAAAATGGACTCCTCACCCGAACAACCTCATCATGGCATTCGTCCGACTTGCGATCCTTCTCCTCGTACTCGCGTCGGTCGGGCAAGGTTCCGTCGCCCCCGTGTCTGCGCAAGATCCAATGGATTCACTGCAGCAGGTGCAGGACGCTGCAACGTCCGAGTCGACCACCGAAGCCAACGGCCCCGCTGAGACCGTCGCGGTGAAGGGCGTTGCCGATGATGCCTCGATCCGCCAGCGGTTGTCCATGATCTATGACGCTGCGGCGAAGGCGGGTTGGTTGACCGAGATCGACGTGGACTTGAACAGCGGCATCGTGACCTTGAAGGGGCGCGCGGACTCCGAGGAGCACCGTCAGTGGGCAGAAAATGTTGCCCGTAAGACAGAAGACGTCGTGGCCGTCATCAACGAGCTGGCTGTCGATCAGCAGATGGATTTGGAATCGACGCGGGACGTTGTGGCGCGATCGCTCAATACCTTATGGACGGATTTCCTGGTGCGGTCGCCGTTGTTGCTGGCCGCGGCGGTGATCGTCGTGCTGACCGGGTTGCTTGCCAAACTATCCAGTTGGACCGTGCATCGGGTGCTCGATCAGCGTGGCATCCGGGCCAGCTTGAAGGACTTGGTCTACCAGTTCACCACCATCATCATTTGGATCATCGGCCTTCTGGTCGCCACCGTGGTCGCCTTTCCGGGCATGACCCCCTCCAAAGCACTGACGGTACTCGGACTCGGGTCGGTTGCGATCGGGTTTGCGTTCAAAGATATCTTCGAGAATTTCTTTGCCGGCATCTTGATCTTGTGGCGCTACCCCTTCGATCGCGGAGACTTCATCACGTGCGGCGACCTGACCGGCAAAGTCCAACAAATCACGATTCGAAATACGATGATCCAGAGACTCGATGGTGAATTGGCTGTCGTCCCCAACGCGACGCTGTTTAAAAACAACGTCGACGTCCTGACCAGCCAACCGCAACGCCGCGTCCGGATCATTTGCGGTGTGGCATACGATGAAAACGTCGAACAGGCGCGTGAGGTCATCAAACAGGCCGTGCTGTCCTGTGATTCGGTGTTGGGCAAGCGGACGGTGGAAGTGTTCGCCCAAGAATTCGCCAGTTCCAGCGTCAACTTCGAAGTCGCCTGGTGGACGGGATCCAAGCCGGTCGACATCCGACGCAGTCGAGACGAAGTGGTCGAGGCGATCAAACGCGAGCTGGACGGTGCTGGCATTGAAATCCCGTTCCCTTATCGCACGTTGACGTTCAAGAACCCCGCGGTTGCCGAGGCGGTCGCGAAGGCAGCAGCCCAGTAACCAGCAGCCCAGTGACCAGCAGCCCAGTGACCAGCAGCCCAGTGACGCACTCGCGTTCGTGCTCGCTGATTGGGGACCATTCGATGTGATCGATCGGGGGGCAGTCCGCTCGATGCGTCTGACCGATCGATCCGCACTCTCGGCCAATTTGACCGGGCAATAAGCTGGATCGGGGTGATGCCGTGCTGCGCAGCACGGTTTTCGGCATATCGTTTGCGACCCATCCCTCGCAGCTCATTTCAAGAATGCAGCGCCGAATCGAGACGGGGGCTGTCATCGATCTTGGCTCTCTCGTCAATTCCACTCGAGGGGCGACATGAACTGGCAAAGCTTTTAACGCGGCTTGATCCTAACGCGTGACGATTCGGCATGACTGACCTAACACCGTATTCCAGGAACGCCGGATGATTAAACCGATTTCTCTTCATGGACCGGTTCGATCGCTGACGTCGTTGGGAGTGCGGACCGCGCTGATCGTCGATGATGTGGAAGCAATGCGAGCGATCGTCGATCGCACGGTTCGGCAACTCGATGTCGCGACCCTTGAAGCCGGAAATGGCCGAGACGCCTTTGACCTGCTGCAGCAACATCCGATCGACGTGGTGATTACGGATGTCGAGATGCCGGTGTGGAGCGGGTTTGATCTGTTGGAAGCGATCCGCAGCTCAGATGATCCAGGATTACAAGGGTTGCCCGTCGTCGTGATCAGCAGCTTGCCCGATCGTGCGATCTTGGTCCAAACCACGCAGTACGAGGACACCTACTTCTTACCCAAGCCGGTTTCGATTCCGCAATTGCGAGTCACGTTGAAGATGATCGCGACCCGTCTTTGGTTGCGCAACCATCCGTTTGCGAACCATCGCCAGTAGCGTCCCAAAAGCCTCAAGGGCCAGTCGATTCAATCGATATACCGTCGACCGTCTCTGCGAGATGCCTTTCGATTGGTCGTTGAAAGCCCAAGCTGGTTGGTCATGCACCAGACTTTGCTCTTGACTCACTTTAGGGCTGGCCATCGATCGCTCGGTATACCGTTTGCTCCCCGTAGTGGCTTTGATCCCTGCTGTCCGTCGTATCAGGACCATTGTTTCGCCCGATCAGGGTCATTGTTGCGGGGCCTTCTGCGTCTACCACCGATCAACTCACATGCTGACCACACTGCCTGCCGATAGTGTTCATTACGCCAAACTCTCTGTGCTGCTGTGGAAGCATGGGCGCCATGACCTTGCCGAACAACTCGGCTGGAC
The DNA here is from genome assembly GCF_041595215.1 of Stieleria sp. NCBI lineage: Bacteria > Pseudomonadati > Planctomycetota > Planctomycetia > Pirellulales > Pirellulaceae > Stieleria > Stieleria sp. The sequence continues at coordinate 3,711 of NZ_JBFHKV010000150.1, forward strand.
AAAGAAGGAGAACGATGCCGACGGCTCTTGTAAAAGCGCGACGGCTCGGGAGGCTGCCGAAGAATGTGCGCGGGATATCGAACAACTCGGCACGGCGTACATCAAGCTCGCCCAAATCGCCAGCACCCGACAGGACATGCTGCCGCCCGAATACGTGGACGCTTTCGGGCGACTGCAAGACGACGTCGAACCGGTATCCGTGGAGGAACTCGAAGCGATCATGGAAGAAGGGCTTGGTGCCAAACCATCCGTCTTGTTCAGCCGCTTCGATCGATCCCCACTGGCCAGCGCTTCGATCGGGCAAGTTCACCGAGCGGCATTGCATGACGGCCGCGAAGTGGTGGTCAAGTTTCGACGCCCGGGTATCGCTCAGCAAGCCACCGAGCAACTCGGCAGTTTAAAGCGACTGGCCGCAATGGTCGACGACAAGACGGAGATCGGGAAACAGTTTCGTTTTCGTTCGCTCGTCGGCGCCGTCGAGTACGCTTTGAAAAGCGAACTGGACTACTGCCAAGAAGCCAACCATCTGCAGCATTTGGCTGAGAACCTGAAAGCGTTTGACCGAATCCGTGTCCCGCTTCCGGTGTCGCAGATGGTCTGTAGCGAAGTGCTCGTGATGGAGTATCTGTCCGGACCGGCGATCAAGGATGTCAGCGGCGTGGTGCTGAACGAAGTGGACACGACAGCCCTGGCGGACGAGTTGGTACGGGCCTACCTCCAACAGATTTTGATCGACGGCTTGTTCCATGCCGATCCGCATCCCGGCAATCTGATCTTGCACGAGGGTGGAAAGATCGGTCTGCTCGATGGCGGGATGGTCGTGAGCCTTCCGCCGATGCTTCGTCGCGAGATCGCTGCGTTGTTGTTGGCATTTAGTGCCGGTGAAGGTGAACGAGCCGCTGCGATCGCAAACCGGATCGGCCAGACCGATGTCGGTTTTGATGCCCAAGCGTTTCGCACCGCGGCGTCGCGAGTCGTTGCGTCGGCCGGTGACGGCAAGTTTGATTCAATGTCTTTGGGACGCACCCAGGTTGAGTTTCTCAATGTCGCCGGCAGTCACGGATTGGTGTTGCCGTTCGAAATGATCTTGCTGAGCAAAGCGTTTTTGCAACTCGAGACGACGCTCGCACAGCTGAATCCCGACCAAGACCCCAAGGCGATCATTCGAGGTTACACGCTCGAACTGTTGGCCGACCGCGCCAAGGAACAATTGAGTGTCAGCCAGATCGCGGCCGCGGCGCTGGATTCCGCAGCCTTGGCGTCCAATCTGCCTGCTCGGATGAACGAATTCACTCGCTTGCTGGCCGAGAATCAACTGCGTGTCGATGTCGATGCGATCGACGAAGCGGCTTTGTTGGCGGGGCTGGGAAAAATCGCCAACCGAATCACATCCGGATTGATTGTCGCGGCCATGATCGTCGGGGCCTCCCTGATCATGCGGATGCAGACGGGTGCCCAGCTGTTCGGCTACCCGGTACTCGCCACGATCTTCTTCCTGCTCGCCGCCGCAATCGGGCTGGTCTTATTGTACAAGGCCATGTTTGCCGACGAACGCTAATGCCTCAGCCGCACGAGACCGAACCATTGGGGATCGGCACGTCCGATGCAACCGTTTTGCCTGCCGCGCGATGATTCGTCACGCGGATTCGAATCACGTCGAAGAGAACGCCATGAATCTTGAAACGAAGACCAACCTGAGCGACATCACAATCGCCAAGTTGCAGAAATTGATTCAAGCCAATCTCGATTCGTACGCAGGCTTTCACGAAGCGGCCGACAAGCTCAAACATGCTGAGCTTGCGGCGCTCTTTCGCAGCATCGGCAACGAGCGAGCCGCGATGGCGAGGGAATTGCAACAGTACGTCGAGTTCAGCGGCGAAAAGGCCCAGGACGACGGAAGTGTTGCCGCCAAGATCCATCGCCTCTGGATGGACATCCGCGCCGAACTGAACGATGGCGATCCGCAGGTAATATTGAATGAAGCCGAACGCGGCGAAGATCACATCAAGGAAGCCTACCAAGCCGTATTGAAAGAAACCGCCGGCGGCGCAATGAATGACGTCTTGACTGCACAGTTCGCCAAAATCAAAGCCGGTCACGACCAGATTCGCGATCTCCGCGACGCCTGAAAAGCAAATTCGTTGCCTGTTGCATCGACAGACGATGTGGGTGCAACGCGAGAACGCCGGTGCACCACGTTTTCAGCTCCCTGTTTATCTGATTGACGAACGCGCAATCTGATGGACATTCCCCAACTGACGTCCCACTACGATGTCAAGACCGGCAATGCGACGCATCACACGTCGCGATTGACAGACACCCGGTAAAACCTTAGAAAGCTGTACGGCGTATGCATCTTTTGATCGGTTGGGCGTGACGCGTTGGGACCAACGCATGACGCAGCGGCGTTGTGGACGGAAACTGGCATGAAACGAAATGTGGTCTTGGTCTCGATCCTGCTCGGTTCGTTGGGCGTATCGATGCGGCTCGGAGTGCCCAAGCAGCTGTCCGCTGACGATTCGCATCCGACTTCATCGGCGACGTCATTCCCCGCGCCGACAACGATGCTTGAGGCTCGTGCCCGAGCCAAGTTGCTGCATGAGGCGATTCGAGGAACGCTGCAAGTCGTCCATCGCGATTTCTTTGACGAGGACGATGCGCACGCGATCCCTTCGGCTTCGCTCGAAGACGTCTTTCATGCGATGTCGGAAAGTTACGACGTCGAATTGAAATGGTTGATCGTCGAAACCGATGTCGTCAACGTCGATCACCAGCCCGAAGACGAGTTTGAAAAGGACGCGGTGAGGGCGCTCAAGTCGGGCAAGCCGATGCATGAAGCCGTGCAAGCGGAACGTTATCGATTTGCCGGCCCGATTCGATTGGCCTCACAATGTTTGAAATGTCACGTCAAGAATCGAAAGAGCACCGAGGATCGAACCGCCGGCCTGTTGATTTCGATGCCGCTGGTTCAGCGGAGCTTTTGAAGCAGCGTTTCGATCGCCCGGGTTTCGGTCAACTCGTGTTGTTCCATTCGATCGATAAAACCCTGGACTTGCTTCATCGCGGCTTGCCATGAAGAAAAAGGTGGATCCGTCTCGCTGAGGCGATCCACCAAGTCGTCCAAATGGGCGCCCAGCAAGTGGTGATCGTTGAGCGACTGAGACCGCAAGTGGTCAAAGTCCGCGGAGGGCTCGGCCAGCGATTCCGCCAGCCGGGTGATCATTTCATCTTCCTGCTGAAAATGCTTTTGCAAACGCTCACGCAAGGGGAGCAGCCGGTTCGCGGTCTCACCGAAATGGGGGATGCCGAGTTGTTCAACCTCCGTCATCCAGTCACGGATCTCGCGGAGTGATTCGTGCATTCGGCGGTCTTCGCTCAACCAGTCGTCAAAGATTTTCGACAGGGGTTCGCTAATATTCGAGCTCATTTTGCTCCTCACGGATCAGAATCGTCGCGTGCTGCGTGGAGTTCAGGTTGATGGCAAATCGCGTGGTCGTGTGACACCGTGCACCACAGCGGTTGATCGGCAACACCCATGCCAAATCGGCTGGCAGCAAGGCGATTCGGTCCGGAACGGTTGCCGGTCATAACCTGGGGCACTTCGAGAGATCTGCATCAGTAATGTTCTGAAGTGCACGATGCCGGCTCGAAATCGCTCGATGCGGTCTCGTCGTACTGAGTTCGACCACCGCTGGCGAAGCATGATGAAGAATTTGCTGAGGCCGGCGACAAAATGATTCGGCGTCCGCACTGTGTCACATCAGCACGCTTTTGTCAGCAAGGCTTCCAGATGAATCCCAACGCAATCGGTCAGGGCATCTGGGTTGTATCCCCCTTCCAAGACGCTGACCAGTTTTCCGTCGGTGTGTTCTTCCGCGACGTCCAGCAGGCAACGCGTGAGAACACCAAAGTCATCGCTCTCCAGGCCCAACGAACCGATGGGGTCATCCTTGTGGGCGTCGAAGCCGGCGCTGACGAGAATGAGTTGAGGTCGGATCTTCGCGGCGAAGCGTTTGACTTCACGTTCGAACAGTCGCAGTTGCTCGTCACGTGGCGTACCGTAGGTGATCGGCAGATTGAGCGTGGTTCCGGTGCCGGCGCCGGCGCCGATTTCGTCAGCCGCACCGGTTCCCGGGTAGAAGGGCGACCGGTGCATCGACAGAAAGCCGACATCGGCCGCTTCCCAAAACATCGCTTGTGTTCCGTTGCCGTGGTGCACGTCGAAGTCGACGATCAGCACCCGCTCGATCCCTAGCTCTTGCGTGGCAACACGGGCCCCGACGGCGATGTTGTTAAACAAACAAAACCCCATCGCGTGGTCCGGCATCGCGTGGTGTCCCGGCGGACGAATCAGACAGAACGCGTTCTTGTCTTCGCCGCTGATCACGCGTGCGACGGCATCACAAACCGCCCCGGCGGCCATCCGCGCGACGTCGTACGACCGCACGCTGACGACGGTATCCGGTTCGATGTAGCCGCCACCGCTGGCGGCAAAATGATGGATCAGGTCGACGTAGTCTGGCGTGTGCACATAACGCAGACGCTCCAGCGAGGCGGGCTCCCAAGCGGGCCGACGACAACAGCTGTCCAGTGCCACAAAGTTCAAATGCCGAACCACCGGAAGAATCCGGTCACCGTTTTCTGGATGGTCTCCCGTGACGTGCTCTTGAAAAACCGGATCGTAGTAAAGCAGTGTCATCGGTTTTCAGCCACGCGCGTGTTTTCCAGTCATGAATCGTACCCACTCGCCTGTCCCGGTCTGCAACTCGCTGGTCATCCGCCAATGGTCAGCGTCGGTGATTTCGATCGTGTCGCGATAGTTGCAGGTCCCACCGCCGTCAAAGCTTGGACCGAGCGTCTCGAGCACCAGTCGCTTTCCGGTCGCGTCCAGTGCGCCCTGGTACAGCCAGAGGTTGGCCATCATGGAACCGACAAACGTGCCGACGTATTGGTCTTTTGCCGGATCAAATCCGAGCGTCATGATTGACGACCATGGGCCACTGTCGGGCGCGTCACCGCTGCTTTCGCAGACCAGCCAGAGTCCACCCAGCGAGCGGCATGTCATCTTGCCGGACGCGGTTGAAGTGTTTCCATCAGGCATTTGACAGTCATGGTCAAAGCTCCAGTCGCCGAGCAACTGATCCAGCCAGGTGTGTTCGGCTTGTGGTTTGGCAAACATACGTGATTCCTACCGATCCGATAGAGTGACTGTTGAACGAACGCGTCCGGCCAGTGGCAAGTGCAGTGACTGATTGTTTCCAGATTCTCGATTCATCGTGGTCCAAATCGACAAGGAATCACCGAATTTTTGCAAATTCACACCCCATCGCCTGACCACCAGTCGCCCCAGCAATCACCAACCACCCAGGGACAGACCCCTACCATCCCATCATCCGGGGACAGACCCCGCATCATCCGGGGACAGACCCCAAGATTCACGTGTGTTCAGATCCGAATCATCCGGGGACAGACCCCGGTTGGCACGGGGACAGACCCCGATTGGGACAACCATCCAGTTAGATTCCGGGACAGACCCCGTCATTCACTATCCTTTGATAGGTCTACTGGAACGTCGAAATCTCAGAACAGACGAAAGGAATCAAGACATGCTATATTCGATCGAGTCGTCTGATTGCAATCATTGTCAAATCCAACCGCCAATGGAGGTCACCATGATAGGTTGGCTTAAGTCATTGTTTTCCAGACGGGAAAGGTGCGATCCTGAACCGGATGATTTGTGGAACGTCATGGAATCGATGGATCCACGAAACTCTCTCGCTCGACTTCATCAGTTGAAGTTGGACTCGAAGCAATTTCCGGTCGTAAAGAGATTGCTCGACGGCACCCTTTCTCCGGCTGATTTCCCTGGCGTCACCGACTGGTGTCAAGCAGAAGCGGTGAATTCAACTGGAATGGACGCCCTGGCCTATGCCCTGCAACTTGCACTGAACAGTTCCGGCACACTCTATGTCATCCCGAAAGGTGAGGTCGTTCCCGCCGCAATGCTGCCGAAATATGTTAGTCGGGGCCAGCTGACCATTGTCGTAAACCACATGGGCGGCACGCCTGTCCTTCTCACATCGCTGGATGAGTATCTTTCGAGCAACAACATCGTTGACTACTCGTTGGAAACCCTGACACCGTCAAAATGGCGTCGGCGATTGCCGAGTAAGTCGGATCGCGTTCGAGATCGCAACGTCACTCCAAGTGTCACGATTGAGAAGCGTACCAATGATCAGGGCCGTCTGCTGGAACCGTTGGCGGCAAACGATTTGGTCGCCGCGATCAATCAAGAACTGGACTACATTCTGACCCCGGACCAGCTCCTGGCGGATCCGCAACCCATCGACCAGTTAGGTCTCTACAATTTTGATGTCCAAATCGATCCCTCGAATAAAAAGAAGATCAACGTCTGGGTTGTTCCATCTGTGGATTAGGTAGGATTGACGACCTAAAATCATCCACGCCAGCGGGGTCGGTCCCGGGTGGTGACTTTTTCGCCAGCAGGGTCTGTCCCCAGTGGTGACTTCTTCGCCAGCAGGGTCTGTCCCCAGTGGTGACTTCTGTTCAGTTGGCCTCGCCTTTGAGTCATCGAAAACTCCCTCTGACGATGCGACGGAGTTGGCTTGCGGCATTGAATCAGTCGATGGGCCATGAAAGATCACGACGCCACCCCGATTTGCCGGCCGGTGACCAGCAGCCCGTCAAGTTGGACACCCGGCTTCAGCCGTTGGGTGATTCACCACGTTTGCGTTGCTCCCCGCGGTCGCAGTTTACGTTTCCCAAGCGACGTCAGCGGCGTGGTTCGATTCCTTTGACGGGATCGTTGGTAGGCGGGCTTGCTAAGCCGCTTGCCCGAATAGGTCGCGGGCTTGCTTGGGCACATAGAAACGACGGCCTGTCTGCTTGGTCCGCTCGTTATCGAGACGCTCCGGTCGGCCCGCAATGGTGGAAAATAGGCTGCCGAAGTTTGCGACGAGCGACAACCAAAGCGTCGGCGATAAACCAAGACGCTCCAGAATTGGCGGATAGCCTTTCGGAGTGCAGCCTCGTTTGCCCGCAGCCAAATGACGAGCGCTCCAGTCCAACACTTCCAAGTAGTTCTCTTCGCTCATTGTAAGGAAGCCTTTATCGCTACAGCGGGCATTCGTTTTGCTCGGCTGCGGTCCAACAGGAGCGGTCGCCTCGTGAAGATTCACGGGTGACAGAAAGCCGTCCGCACGGCGAACTTGCGGAACGCCGGTTGGTGTTTTGTTATCAATTTGCGCGTTCGATTGGTCCGGTGGAGTTTGCTGTATTGCCTGGATCGATTCGAGCCGCCGTTGTGCCGACGTATGGTCACTCAGCTCGACCGTCTCCGCAAGGCACGCACGGATTAGATTCAGATCGACATAGACCGAGCAGGCCAAAACAGCCTCTTCGTCGACCAACGGAACGGCTTTGAAGCGTCCTTCGAAAAAGTGCCCCCTCGTGTCGTCTTCCATGTGGGCGCGTTGAGCGATTCGCTGATTCAACAGACGCATCCACCAGGAAATGTTGCTCAGCCGCTCGCGGATCTCGGCAAGCTTCTTGGGGCATTTC
>NZ_JBFHKV010000151.1:0-11271 GCF_041595215.1 Stieleria sp.
CGCGATCGTCACGCTGTACGAGTCGTCGTCGCGGCTTGGCGGAGTGATCGACACCGAGCGGATCGAAACGGACCAGCACGGCTGCTTTGTGATCGATCACGGCGCCGACATGTTTGCCACCGAGCCGCCGGCCGCCATCGAACTGTGTCGGGATCTGGGCGTGGAAGATCAGTTGATCGTTCCCGACACCACGCGAGCCGGTGCGATGATCGTGCACCGCGGCAAGCTGGTACCGATCCCCGATGGCTTTGTTTTGATGCGGGCGACCAAGCTTTGGCAGATGGTCACCACGCCCTTGTTGTCGGTCCCCGGGAAGCTGCGTTTTCTGGCCGAACGGTTTGTCAGCCGTCAGTCGGGCGTGGACGATGCGACCGACGACATCAGCGTCGCGGAATTCGTCCGCCATCGCATGGGCGCCGAGGTGCTCGATCGGCTGGTCGGGCCGCTGGTCGCCGGGATCTACACCGCCGACATCGAAAAATTGAGCATGAAGGCGACGATGGCTCCGATGGTCGCGATGGTCCAAAAGCACGGCTCATTGGCCCAGGCGACGCTCGCCCGGCGGCGCGAAGACAAGGACCGGACCGAACGGAACAGCGCCGGGGCGAGGTACGAAAAATTCCGTGGCTTTCCCAACGGGATGAAGCAATTGATCGACACGCTTGCGGTGGCGATCGGTGAAAAGTCGATTCAGACCGAAACGCCGGTCAGCGCCTTGCACTGGAACGCCGATCAAACCAGCCACTCTCAAGCGGGCACCTGGGAAATTCATTTCGACCAGGGCGCCGAATCCTTTGACGAAGTCGTCTTGGCCACGCCCGCGGCCGTGTCGGCGCGGCTGCTCCGCACCGTGACTGGGGAAGCCATCCAGGCGGCCAGCGAAACCGCCGCGGAGGCGTTGTCATCGATCGAGTCGGCATCGACGGCGATCGTCGTCCTGTGTGTGCCGAAGTCCCAAATCACGCGACTGCCCAATCAGTTCGGTTTCGTGGTTCCCAAAATCGAACAGCGAAAGATCTTGGCGGTCAGCTTCGCCAGTCACAAGTATCCGATCCGCTGCCCCGATGATCACACGATCATTCGCGTGTTTGTCGGCGGCGCACTGCAGCCGGAACTGCTGGAGCAATCCGACGACGAGATCGTCGAAATGGTGCGCGGTGAGCTTGCCGAACTGATCGGCATGACGGGAACAGAAACGCTCGCCCGCGTCGTGCGTTGGAACAACGCGATGCCCCAGTATCATGTCGGCCATCTCAAACGTGTCGAGACGATCCGGCGGGCGATGGACCAGATCCCGAACCTGCATCTGGTCAGCAACGCGCTCGGCGGAGTCGGGATCGCTCCGGTGATCTCGGCGGGGAAAGCATTGGCGAGAAAAATCAGCGGAGCCAGTTGAGTTCGGCGGGATTGCGTTAAACTAATGGGGCTTCCGCATCCCTCCCCCCGCCTCGCCTCTTGGGACGATTGTGAATCCATGATTCGTCTTTTCCTCGCCGGTATGATCGGCCTGAGCGTGATACCGGCATTTGCCGACCCAGGCGTTGATTTTTCGGGTCAGATCCAACCTCTATTTCAGCGGCACTGCATCGATTGCCATGGGCCGGAGGAGCAAAACGGCGGGCTGCGACTGGATCGATCCAGCGACGCGTTCGCCGAAGCGGATTCGGGGACGGCAGCGATCGTTCCCGGAAAGCCAGAGGAAAGTGGACTGTTGGCGCGGGTGAAGTCGAGCGACGAAGACGACCGAATGCCTCCCGAAGGTGATCGATTGTCCGACGCAGAAATCAAACAACTGGAACGTTGGATTCAATCGGGGGCAGCTTGGACGGACGCCACGGAACCGTCCGACGAACCGCCGCTGGAGAGTGACCACTGGGCGTTCCAGCCGATCCGTTCAATCTCACCGCCGCCCGTCGCCGACCCCAGTTGGCCGCGCGGCGATCTGGATCGATTGATCCAAGCACGGCGTGAAGCGGCGGGGTTGGCGGTCGTCGATGACGCCGCGCCGATCGTGTTGGTCCGCAGGGCGACGTATGGGCTGACGGGATTGCCGCCGACGATCGAAGAAGTCGATGCGTTCGCCGACCGCGTCGCTGCCGTCGGCACAGCCGATGCGATGGCAGAACTTGTCGACGAGTTGCTGAGTCGGCCGGCTTACGGTCAGCGATGGGGAAGGCACTGGATGGATTGGGTGCGCTACGCCGATACCGCCGGCGACAATTCCGATTTTCCGATTCCGCAAGCGTATCTGTATCGCAATTACATCATCGATTCGCTGAACGATGACCTGCCGTACGATCGGTTTATCGCCGAGCAGATCGCCGGCGATTTGTTACCCGCCTCGTCGCTTGCCGAACGTAACCGCCAAACGATTGCGACCGGTTACTTGGCGATGGCCCGGCGATTCGGATCCTTGGTCGAACGCTATCCTTGGCATTTGACGATCGAAGACACGATTGACAACGTCGGTCGCACGATGATGGGGCTGACCCTGGCGTGTGCCCGTTGCCACGACCACAAATTCGATCCCGTCAGTACCCGCGACTACTACGCGTTGTATGGAATCTTTGCCAGCACGCGGTATCCGTTCCCCGGAATCGAACTGTTTCAAACACAGCGCGACTTTGTCAGTTTGCTTGACCAAGCCGAAACGCAAGCAAGGCTTGACAAGTTTCAACCCGAAACAGACAAGCTGGTCGCCGAACTACAAAAACATTTGGATCGTTGCGAAGCGAAAGCAGAAGACAACGCCCGACGTGAAAAAGAAAGCACGCTGGAACAGCAGCGAAAAATGCGCGACGAGTTGGACGGCATGCTGATCAAGGCTCGCAAGGCCGGCGAAGCGCTTGCCGAACACCTGCGACAGTTGCCGGACATTCCCAGTGCCTACGCCGTCGCGGATGCCGATGCGGTGGACGCGCGGATTCAAATCAAGGGAGAGCCCACACGTCCGGGCGCCGAAGTCCCGCGAGGGTTTCCTGAAATCCTTGGCGGTTGGAAGCTTGAATCCGATCTGGCCCAATCCACCAGCGGCCGCAAACAGTTGGCACAGTGGATCACCCATCCGGAGAACCCGTTGACCGCCCGTGTGATCGTCAATCGAGTTTGGCAGCGACACTTCGGCACGGGGATTGTCCCCAGCACCAGCGATTTCGGACTGCGTGGTGAATCACCGACGCATCCCCAGTTGCTCGATTGGCTGGCCACCGATTTCATCAACAGCGGTTGGTCGCTCAAGCATCTGCAGCGACGCATCATGACGTCACGCACCTACGCACTGTCCAGTGCCAGTGTGCCGGAGAACTTGGCGCACGATCCCAACAATCAACTGCACTGGCGGTTCAATCGACAGCGTTTGGACGCCGAATCGATTCGTGACACCGTGCTGATGATCGCCGGGACACTCGATTTGACGCCGCAAACCGAGCCGTACCCGTTTCCGCCTCGCGATCAATGGAAATACACCCAACACCACCCCTTCAACGACGACTACCCCAGCAACAAACGCAGCGTCTATTTGATGACCAAACGTTTGACGGCCGGGGCGTACTTTCAGACCTTCGACGGCCCCGATCCGAATGCCTGTACCAGTCGCCGTGACCAGTCGATCACCGCGCTGCAGGCGTTGTATTTCGCCAACGACCAGTTTTTGCACGATCAATCGACACGGTTTGCCGACAGGGTGCTGAAACAACCGGGCGACACGAAATCGCGAGTCGAATTTGCCTTCCGCACCGTCTTGTCTCGTCCCCCGACAAGCGACGAAACGCAGCTGTTGCAGGCGCACTTGGAAAAGGTCGCCGGTCGCATTGGTGACGGCGACGATCAAGAACGCCAGATGTGGGCCAGTCTGGTCCGCAGCTTGTTCCGGTTGAACGAATTCTTGTATCTGGATTAACGTCTCACACCTTCCTTTGTCTCGGGTCTGCATTGATGTTGAATTCAAATCTGAATCGGCGAACGATGATTCGATCGATGGTCGGTGGTTCGTTGATGATGCCGGGAATCGTGTCGCAGTTGTTGGCCGAGCAGTCCGATCCGCTCGGTCCCAAGGCGACGCACCATCGCCCGACCGCAAAGAACGTGATCTTCATTTATGCCACCGGCGGCGTTTCGCACATCGACACGTTCGATCCCAAACCGACCAGCGGTGGTCGTGACGGCAGCGGAAAAGATCGATTGATGGGCAATCTGTTCGGTGCCAAGCCGAATCAGAAATGCGGCACGCTGGTCAGCGACATCTTTCCGCATGTCCGTGACGTGATGGACGAAATCTGTCTGATCCGGTCGATGAAAGCGTCGCACTTTGATCACTCCGAAGCCACGCTGGGGATGCACACCGGATCGCCGACCTTTGCCCGGCCGAGCATGGGGTCATGGATCAGCTACGGACTGGGGACGGTCAATCAGAACCTGCCCAGTTTCATCGTGATCGCGCCCCATTTACCCTATGGCGGTACACAGGTTTACGCGAGTGATTTTCTGCCGGCGTTCCATCAGGGCACGCGCGTGTTGCCGGGGAAGAATCCGATCGCGAACCTGAACCCGCCCGGTAAGACGGGACAGTTGCAAGATTTGGAATTCGACCTGGTGGATCAATTCAACGAGCGCCATGCCCGTCAGCGTCCACACGATAGCGCGTTGGCGGCCCGGATCAAGTCGTTCGAGACGGCGTTTCAGATGCAACAAGCGGCACCCGAGGCGTTTGATGTCCAGCAGGAACCGGAACACGTTCGACGGCTGTACGGACTGGACCGCAAAGTCAAAGGTCCGGGGGCGGATTTTGCGTGGCAGTGTTTGGTCGCCCGTCGATTGGCCGAACGCGGTGTTCGCTTCATCGAATTGATCGACACCGGATCGCGGCCCAATTGGGATTCACACGGCGAGATGAAGGAGCATGCGGATTTGGCCCGCAACGTCGACCAGCCCACCGCGGCGTTGATTACGGATCTGCGTCAGCGGGGCATGTTGAAGGACACGATCGTGTTGTGGGCGACCGAGTTCGGGCGGACTCCGACGAAAGAAGGAAAAAATGGGCGCGGACACCATCGTGATTGTTTTAGCGTGTGGCTGGCCGGCGGCGGGTTCAAGGGCGGTCACGTTCATGGTGCGACCGACGAGATCGGAAAATACACGGTCGAAGATCCCGTCGAAGTCCACGATTTGCACGCCACGATGTTGCACCAGTTGGGCATCAACCACGAAAAGCTGACCTTCCGTCATGCCGGCCGTGATTTCCGTTTGACCGATGTCCACGGTCGGATCGTGAAGGACCTGATCGCGTGATTGAGGTGGGGTGGATGGCCAGCGGTGCGGGTTTCGATTCGCGGGTGTTGAGGTGAACCTTTCGCGTCGCTGGCTTGTCGATCCCAGCGGACCATGGATGTCCCACCTTGTTTGATCAACACCCCCGCCATGCGAATTGTGCCTTGAACGCCTCTGATGACGACGATCCTGTTGGATCCGCGAGTGATTCTCCAGTCGACCGGCCGAGCCAATTTACGACGGGGATTCTACTGGCGATCATCGGCACGTTCTTGTTCGCGTTGAAATCGATCTTTATCAAATTGGCGTACGCCGAGGGGGCGGAGCCGACAATGTTGCTGATGCTCCGTCTCGCATTCGCGCTACCGTTTTATCTCGCCGTGTTCTGGCAGGTTCGCAGGTCATCCGGCGCCAAACCGATCCGCCCCCAGCTTTTCTTACGAGCGATCGTCTTAGGCTTCCTGGGCTACTACCTTGCTTCCTATCTGGATCTGAGCGGGCTGCAATACATCACCGCCCAGTTAGAACGGTTGACCTTGTTCGTGTATCCCGCAATCGTCGCGATTCTGGCCTGGATGTTTCTGGGCGAAGTGCTGAACCGACGGATTATCCTGTCGATTCTGTTGTGTTACGGCGGTATCGCGATGATGTACAGTCAGGAGCGATTGCTCAGCGACGGCACGCACGTCACGTGGGGCGTGATTTTGGTCAGCGGATCCGCGATCAGTTACGCGATCTATATTCTGTTGGCCAAACCCATCATGCAATCGATGGGGAGTCGGCAATTCACCAGTCTGGCGATGATCGGATCGACGGTATTCGTCGCAATCCATTTTTTAGCCGAAGGCAACGTCGCGCAACTGACATCCGCCCGGCCGGTCGTTTTGGGATATGGATTTGTGTTGGCAATCGTCTGCACGCTGATCCCCAGTTTCATGATCAACGAGGCGATCATGCGAATCGGTGCGACGCGAACCGCGGTCATCGGCAGCGCAGGGCCGGTCCTGACGATGTGCCTGGCGATCGGTGTCTTGCACGAACCGTCCTCAATGGGGCACTTCATCGGCATGGGCGTTGCGATCGTGGGTGTCGGTTTGGTGACCCAGAGGTGACGATGTTACTGAGCACCCTGCGTTACTTAGCACCCTGCTCGATAAACCGCTCGATCTTGCGTTCCAGCACCGGCAAGGGGATCGAACCGGAACTCAGCACGGCGTCGTGAAATTGGCGGACGTCAAACGCATCGCCGAGCTGCGTTTCGGCACGTTCTCGTAGCTCCGTGATGAACAGCTCGCCGACCTTGTATCCCAAGGCTTGTCCCGGCCAGCCGATGTAGCGATCGACTTCGGCAACGATGTTGTGCTCCGACAACGCCGTGTTTTCTTGCATGTACGTGATCGCCTGTTGCCGCGTCCAGCCTTTGGCATGGATGCCGGTATCGACGACCAATCGACTCGCCCGCCAGGCTTCCATGCTCAGCCGGCCGAACTCCTGGTAGGGATCTTTATAGAATCCGAGTTCACTGCCCAGCTTTTCGCTGTACAGCGCCCAGCCTTCGATGAACGCGGTGAAATTGCTCTGCTTGCGGATCGGATGCAGTCCCTCCAATTCCGCTTGAAGGGCCAGTTGTAAATGGTGACCGGGCACCGCTTCGTGAAACGAGAGGGCCTCGAGTTGATACAGCGGGCGGGCCGACAGGTTGTAGGTGTTGACGTAGTAAAACCCGCCACGGGTGCCGTCGGTCGCGGGCGGCCAATAATACGCCGACGTGGTTTGCGGCGCGACATAGTCGGGGACTTCGCGAATCCCGTACGGTGTGCGGGGAAGCTTGCCGAACAGATTGGGAAGCCGCCCGTCGGCTTGCTTCAAGATGTAAGCGACTTCCTTGAGCAGTTCTTCCTTGGTCTTGGGATAGAACTTGGGATCGGTGCGGAGGTGTTTTAAGAACGCTTGCAGGTCACCGTCAAACTTGACCCGGACTTTGATCGCTTCCATCTGCGATCGGATTCGGGCATTTTCACGAATCCCGGTCTGATGCAACTCGTCGGGTGTCATCTCCAGCGTTGTGAACTTGCGGATTTGTGCCTGGTACAACGCTTGGCCGCCAGGCAACGATCGAGCCGCGATGCTTCCTCGGCATGCCGGAACGTAGGTCGTCTTCAGGAACTCGGCGAAGTCACGGTAGGCGGGAATGACACTGTGCCGGATCGCATCGAGAACTTTGGGGCGCAGCTCGTTCCAATCCTTCTCAGATAACTTGGCGATCGATTCCTCGGCCAGGTTGGTCAGGAACAGCGACTCTTCGGGGTCGTCCACCACGTGAGCCTGGGCCTGCCGGACGCTGTCTCGCATGATGATGGCCGGTTGAGTCAAACCGGCATCGATGCCTTGACGCAACAGCGCGATTTGTTCGGCAACGTAGCGTGGAGACTGATTGAGCCGCGCGATGTAATTTTCCATGTCCTGCCGCGAATCGGGATTCATTTGTCGCGGCAACTCGGGCAAGCCGATGTGGAAACCTTCGCGATTGTTGATCGGCATCAAGTGCAGACCGAGCCGGTAATCCGTTTGTTCGGTTTCCAGCTTGCGACGCAACAAGTCCACGTCGACTTGGTCTTCCGCGTCGAGCGAGGCTAGATCGATGGCGTCGAGGGACTTGAGGAATCCGGCGCGGGCCAGCTGACGGCGTTGGAGGTCGGCGGGGGTGTTGCTGGCCAGTCGGTCTTGTCCGCGCGGGTCACCGACATCGGTGGCCAGCAGCGGGTATTCGTCGAGTTCGAATTCCCAGACTTGGTCCATCAACGCGCGAAGCGTCTCATTTGACGGACGCGAGACCGCGTCGTCGGCATGTGCGTCGTGGGATGGGACATCAAATGCCAGCAGCAGCGTGGCGGTGAAGGCGATGACTAAGTACTTCATCAGTTTGCTTGTTGGACGCGAAACTTGCCGGGCGAGACACCGAAGGTGCGGCGGAACTGTCGTGTGAAGGCGCTTTGGTCGGAATAGCCGACGGCCAGCGCGATGGCAACAATCGGGTCCTCCGTCTGACGTAGCTTGGTCGCTGCGGCACCCATTCGCAACTGCAAGATCAGCTGCGACGGTGGGATTCCGTAGACCTGACGGCATCGTCGATCGAGCTGGTAGGTCGACATGTTCTCCCGCTCGGCCAGTTCCGAGTTCCGCAACGGTGTGCCCAGATGCTGCTTGATGTGCCCCACGATTCGAGCCAGCCGGTTCAGATCACTCGCGTCCTCGCCGGGTGACTGCAGGTCCCGTGAGATCCCGACCAATCCGACAACGGTTCCGTCGGTTCCCTTGAGCGCCAATTTGGTGGTCAGACACCAGCCCGTGTCGCCCGACGGATAGGCGTGGCGTTCCAGTTCGTCGACCAACGGTTGCTCCGTTTTGATGACGGTCAGGTCCTGCGCGAAGAAGCGGTTGCCGATCGGATCGCGAAAAATTTCTTCGGACGTTTTTCCGATCAAGTCGCTTTTTTGCTTGGCACCACTGCGTTGCACCAGCGTCTCGTTGACGATCACATATCGCCCCCGACGGTCTTTCACGAAGTAAACGATGTCTGTCAAATGGTCGAAAAGTGCCTCGCTCAAGAACGGATCGGCGAGCTGGCCGGCCAGTTCCAGCCGGACATCGTTGAACGGTGTTAGGTCAGGTGTGCGCAATTTTCATTCTCGCAGACTGGTGATGTCAATCTAGCGGTCCGGCGACGTACTATAGTGGTTGCCACCTAAACGGCCCTGTGAAAGACGATGGCTTTTGCCACCCCGTGGCCGCCACGTCGGTCCTGCAATGATTCAGCCTATGCCCGATTCCTTTCCCGTTCTAGACACCCACACAGGCGGTGAGATCACCAGAGTGCTGTTCGCCGCCGACATCGGGCTGTTAGGGCAATCGGCGGCGCAACAACTGGAGCAACTGCGTGGACCGTTCGATTGGATCCGAAAAACGTTGACCAGCGAGCCGCGTGGAACCGAGTACGCCGTTGGCGCCGTCGTGACGCCACCGGGAGAGGATGCCGCTTGCCCCGGATGCATCGTGTTTTTCAACAACGTCGGATACCTGGGGATGTGCGGGCACGGATTGATCGGCGTCATCGAAGCACTCCGCTATCGTGATTTGATTGGCCCGGGAACGTATCGGTTCGCCACGCCCGCGGGATCGGTCCAGACCACGCTGGAGCAAGATCGATGCGTCCGTTTCATCGGCGTCCCCAGTCGCTGTCACCGCCAGGATGTCGCCTTGTCGTGTCGGGACGGGGACCGCGTGGTGGGGGATATCGCCTACGGCGGGAATTGGTTTTTTCTGACGCATGACGAAGCGGTCCACTCGGCGACGCTCTCGGAGTTGATGGACCGGAGTCAGCGGATTCGCGACGCATTGGACCAACACGGCGTCCGCGGCGAAGACGGCGCGGTGATTGATCATGTTGAACTCTATTGCCCGCTTTCCACCGCGGCCGAGGGCCCGCAAGCGGCGGAAGAAGTCGGTTGTCGAAACTTTGTCTTGTGCCCCGGTGGGCACTACGATCGTTCGCCCTGTGGCACGGGGACGTCTGCAAAACTGGCTTGTCTGGCGGCACGCGGATTGTTGCAGCCCGGTGTGGAATGGATTCAGGAGTCGATCACCGGAAGCCGGTTCGTCGCGTCGTATGAAGACGAATCGGACGGCGTCCATGTGACCATTCGAGGGCGGGCTCACGTGATCGCGGAAACACGTCAGATCTTTGATCCCGAGGACGCCTTGCGTCTGGGCATCGGGGGGCCAGGCCGATGAGTGCTCGATCGGACGTGATCATTATCGGCGGAGGCGTCATCGGATGCTGGACGGCCTGGCATCTGGCACGCGCGGGCTGCGCCGTGACGGTGCTGGAACGGGATCGGATCGGCAGCGGGGCGTCGTCGGGCAATTGCGGATACATCTGTCCCGGGCATGTCCATCCGCTGTGTGCCCCCGGTGCGGTCACGAATGGTTTGCGGATGATGGCGAAGTTCGGCGGGGCGTTGTCGATCACGCCGCGCTGGGATCCGTCGCTGTGGCGGTGGTTGCTACGGTTCGCCAAGCATTGCAACGCCGCTGATTTTCGCAGCGCGTCCAACGCCCGTCATGCGCTGTTGAAATCGTCCCGGGCGCAATACCAATCGTTCGCGTCTCGCCACGCAGCGCGATTGCAATGGCAAGAACGCGGCTTGTTGTTGGTGTATCGATCGGTCCGTGATTTCGAAGCCTACGAGGAATCGGCGTCCCAGTTGCGACGCGATTTCGGATTGCGTCTGGATCGTTATGACGGAGACGCCATTTTGCAGCTGGAACCGACACTGCGTGATTCGCTGGCCGGTGGTTGGCATTTCCCCGACGACGCGCATCTTTGCCCGAGTGCCTTGTTGGATCAGTTGCGCGACGAGATTGAAGCATCCGGCGGTGTGTTTCGCGAGCAGACGGAAATCGAATCGTTGCACGTCGACGGCGCGGCGTTGACGTCGGTTCAGACAACGCAAGGAGACCGTCTGTCGGCCGATGCCTTTGTGTTGGCGACCGGCGCCGAAGCGTCGAAGTGGGGACGCTCGCTCGGTTGTCGAATCCCCGTGATTCCCGGCAAAGGCTACTCGGTGACCTTTGACGACGCGACCGGCATGCCCAAAACGCCACTGATATTCGAGGATGATCACGTCGCCGTCACCCCGCTGGGAGATTCCTTTCGGATCGGGTCGACAATGCAGTTGACCGGATTTGATCGTTCGATTCCGGCGTCCCGGATCGAGTTGCTCAAACGCTCGGCGCGAGAACACCTGCGGGTTGAATTGCCGCGGGCAACCGAGACGCCTTGGTCAGGCTGGCGACCGATGATGCCCGACGGATTACCGTGCATCGGTCGTTCGCCCCGCGCGGCCAACGCGTTCGTTGCCGCCGGCAACGGTATGATCGGCATGGCGTCCGGGCCCGCGACGGGACAGTTGGCCGCCGAATTGGTGCTCGGAAACGAGCCGCACC
>NZ_JBFHKV010000152.1:0-11138 GCF_041595215.1 Stieleria sp.
ACTTCTGGTTGACCGCCCCGCCGATGCCCCAGCCTCCGCGCCATCGGCCGCCCCATCACCATCGACAGAGCCGCCGCCAGGAACCCAAGCACTCGGCCGCCCCGATTGGGACGCTGGCTGCGTCTCTGGCTGGGACGCTGGATCGCCTGCCGATTGACGTTCCAACCGGGCCTCCTGCGTGGTCTTGATCAAGGCGTCGAGACGATCTTGCACGTTTTGGTTACTTGCAGAATTACCGGTCATCATCGAACGCAGCGACGGCGCGTCCCCTTCTGTCGCTTGACCACACACCGGCCCCGCCAGCCCCCACAACGCGACCAGCGGAAACACCAACAGACGCTTACCGAATACTCTTGCAATCAACGTGACGCAGCCTTCTGAGGGTTGTGTTCGAACTTTCATGGCGACACCGCCGTTTCACCGCCAGCCTCTGACGCCGCCCCTTCGGACTTGGGCAACAGCCCCGCAAAGCACAAGGCGGCAGCGTAGTGGTCACCCGATCGCTGTAGCGTTTGACCGAGCTTTTCCAACGCACTGGACTGAATCTCCTGATCGATGTCCATGCTCAACAGACGCCGACAGATCGCTTCACTTTGTTCCAGATTCCCTAATTCCAATTGAACCGACGCGTGCAGGTACAACACCCTGGGCAACAGCGTTGCAGAAACCGTCCCGAACGACTCAATCGTCTCGTTCGCTTTGTCTAACGCCTGCGAGGCATAATACATCTCTGCAAGTTGCAACCGAATCCGCTCGTTCCAATAACCAGCCGGGGCGATGTCCAATGCCTCGTTCAAGCGATCGATGGCATTGGATCGCAATCCGACCGCCGAATAGGCTTTGGAAACGACCAACGCATCGGCATACGAAACGACATCGTCGGGCTGCAGCGCCGCCAGGGCCAACACCACGCGTTGCCCTTCATCCTGCAACCCGAGCGTTGGCCCGACATGCTGAAACCTCGCGAACGACGAAAACACACTCGCCAACCGCTCCAATGCCCCGCCGCTCAAGCTTGGCGACGCTTCAAACAACACGGCATTCGCAGAATACGGATCTCCCGTCAACAAATACGCCTTCGCAAGCGTCATCGCGGCTCGTGCGAACACTGCCGGGTCGTCGGCGCGCCGCAATCCACGCGACGCCGCCGTGATCGATTTCTCCAACTGGCCAAATTCCAACTCCAAGTCCGCGATCATTGAATAGACCTGAGCCTGAAGCTCCGCCGACAAGGTCTGATCGAGCGCCATGTAACTCGAATGCAAGGCGTTAAGTTTCTCGCCGCGAACAAGCGAGAGCGATGCCTCGTTGAAATACAGCTTGGCACTGAGTTCATCAGCCGGACCAACGTCTCGGGCCGAGCGGTATTTTTCCACCGCAACATCCCAGCCGCCGGACAGACGAGCATTGTTGCCCTCGTTCATGATCGCCGCGGCGGTACGCTCGACACCGCTGGCATGCCCCAGCCCTTCCTCCTTGTTGAGGCTTAACTGAACCTGCCGCAAGATTCGCTGTGCACGGGCCAAGTCGAACGAAGCCAGATCCTTGGACGTCAACTCATCGCGTGCCATGATCGTCAACACGCCTTCGGATTGACTCCAAGCCAACGCCATCGGCTCCAGCACGTGATCCAACAACATCGAGACGGGCATCACGGGCGAATCAACATCCGCCAGACGCCCGACCAACGACGACTTGGCCTGCTCGGTCACAATGACCTGCAACCCGGACAGTCGTTGCAGCTCTGAAATCAGCTCCAACACCGAGATGCCTTCCAAATGAGCCTGCACCAGCATCAGCGAAACGCCACCGTCATAGTCCTGCAGCAGCTTCAACCCTGACGCAGGATTCGCCGGCGGGTCGGTCGGCGATTTGAAATCAGCCAGCTCTAGAATCGGCTCCACCATCACCGGGGACCAATGGTACTCCATCGGCTCTTTTCGCAGTGCCTCGACAACGACTTGACTGGCGAGCAGACGCCGCTGCAGGCAGTCGGCCAATTGCTGATGAATCGACTCCCGAATGATCACCGGGTAGCCCTCATGCGAGTAGACCAGAAACAACTCACCCAACAGCGAGATCGCTTCACCCAACTGACCTTCGCGTTCCCAAAGCCGGGCCAACCCCAACAGACTGACCAATTGCTGTGCCGAGCCCTTCTTCGCAACACGGATGGCACTGTGGTAATGCTTTTCGGCTTGCTGATGCAATCCCGCCAACTCCGACGCCAAACCCAGCCGGATCAGAACGGCACAGTCGACCGGCAGATTGGCTTGCTGCCAAAGCTTGCTGTAGTGCTTGACGGCACCGATCGAATTTCCGCCGAGCAATAGGCGATCGCCCAACTCGAGCACGCCGAAGTCGATCGGCTGGCTGCGCTGCGACGACGGACCGGCGTCATTCCAGATCCCCGAGACTGCGCCGGGATCGGCCAGCGCTGCCTGAGGGTTCTCCCCCAACACGGGCTCCACCGCTCCCAATTCTTCGCTCGCGGCCGGGCCGGCAGCGGAGTCGGCGGCAACCTCGACGGCCGGGGACGGCTCAACGACAACCGGCGACTCGACGTCCACCTCCGGCTCCGAGGGCCAATTGTAGACCAGCCCGCCGACCGCACCGATCGCCAGAAACACTGAAATCCACAAGACTTCCGCTCGAAACACCGTGTTGCATCCTGCATGAGACGTCGCCCGCATCAACCGGATGGGGCTTGGAAAAGCGATGGATTTGGCGCATTCCGGACATGCGCTATTGTCCCTTCATTCGCTACGACTGTATCGACTAAAAAAGCTTTGCGGCTTGAAGAATTTATACGCAAGTTCGCCACCGGCCTCTCGACAACCCATTTCAGTCACCCATTGCGGAGAGAGAAAAATGAGAATCAACCCAATTGGAAATTCGCAGCCCGCTCAATACAAGCGGCTCGATTCCCAGTCGACGGCACAGCAGAGTGAGACGTCATCGCCGACCCAGGCTTCGGCAGCTCAGTCTTCGGCGCCCTCGACCCCGATTCAACTTGATTCGATCCGCGATTTATCACAGGTCCTCAAGCAGTCAGCTGATGTGCGAGAGTCCGTGGTGGAAGCAGTCAAACTGAAAATACAAAGCGGCGAATACCTGACCAAAGAGGCTGCGGTCGATACGGCCAGGTCAATTCTCGACTTGTAATCTTGCGGGGGGTCCTCCTTCACACGCAAGAGCCACGGATGCACTCATTGTCACGGACGTTTCTTTGAATCCCTAATCCAGAGTTAGCAAGAGAAATGAGCTTAACAATAACCAACAACGTCGGCGCTCTGAATGCCCGCAACAATTTGAACCGATCTTCGAACGCGTTGAACAAGTCGATCGAACGACTGTCGACGGGTTTCAAAGTCAACCGGGGTGCAGACGGTCCTGCTGCTCTCGTGATTTCGGAGAAACAACGTGCTCAAATCGCCGGTCTTCGAACCGCGATCGACAACACCGAAAAGGCTGTGGCCGTCGTCCAAACCGCTGAAGGCGCTCTGAACGAGATCAACAGCATCCTGATCAAGGTCCGTTCGCTGGCTCTCGATTCGGCAAACTCTGGCGTCAACGACGCCGACGCCTTCGCCGCCAACCAGGCGGAAATCGACAACGCCTTGGACACGATCAACCGGATCGCCGCCAACACCCAGTTCGGCGAGAAAACCCTGCTCGACGGAAGCGCCGGTGTCACCGGTACCACTTCCGACACCGATGTCACGTTCCTCAAGGGCGGAAGCAACACCAGCGACGGAACCTACGCTGTCGCCATCACCACGCAAGGTGAACGAGCCAACATCACCGCAGGGACCTCGCAAACCGGCAACCTGGCCGCCGACGAAGTCCTTTCGGTCAACGGCGTCAGCATCACCCTGAACTCGGGCCTGAGCCGAGCCGGCGTGGTCGCTCGAATCAACGAATTCACCGACCAAACCGGCGTCGTCGCCGAAGACATCTCCGGCGGAACCCGTCTGCGATCGATCGAATTCGGCTCCGAAGCAGAAATCGAAGTCGTTTCCGATACCGCTGCCGCGGGTACGTCGTCCGGTTTCGGTACGACCCTCGATACCGACCAAGGTGCCAACATCGCCGGTACCATCGACGGCGTTGCCGCTTCCGGTAAGGGCAACACCCTGACCAGCGTTTCCGGTTCGTCCAAAGGCACGGTCGTCCGCATCGGCGAATTGTCCACCAACGCCGTTCTGACCGAAACCGGTGCTCAGGGCAACGTTTCGATCCAGAACAACGCCCTGGTCTTCCAAATCGGTGCCAACCAAAACCAGACGGCTCAAATCTCGATCCAATCGGTCAACGCCGACGCCATGGGCGTTGCCGTGACCGGATCGAAGTTCAACAGCTTGAACGAAATCGACGTCACCTCCTTCGACAACGCTCAAGACGCGTTGAAGGTGATCGACGCATCGATCGACGAGCTGTCGAACATGCGAGGCGAACTGGGTGCGTTCCAGTCCAACACGCTCGAATCGATCGCCAACAACATGCGATCGACTCTGGAAAACACCGTCAACGCCGAATCGGTCATTCGTGACACGGACTTCGCCGAAGAAATCTCCAAATTCACCAACAACCAAATCTTGGTGCAAGCAGGAACTTCGGTGCTCTCCAGTGCCAACCAAACGTCGCAATCGGTTCTGTCGCTGCTTCAGTAAGACAGACCAGACTGAGACTCACCGCCGAGTTTGGAAATCCACCCTTTCCACTCTCGGCGGCCCGCGTCAGCGTACTCTCCGCGCTCCCGCCGCCTGATCAAATCGGCGGCGCGACCGCGGCGGGTACGCTGATCTTTTTTTACGGAAGTGAAACCTTAGCCGTCCTTCCGATTAGGCGTGAAGGTTTACCGTCGGTTCAAACTTTTGCGTGAACATCACAATGCACACGATCTAGGTTTCCGATGGAGCAATCTGGGGTGAGACCAGAACGGACTCGCGACGTGATCAACTTGGATGACTGAAACCCGTCAGGGTGCTGCGCTCTTGGGCTGCCATTGCTCGGTGGGACCCGCAGCGTAAGAGCCCGCTTCCTGACGCTCGAACTGCCCACGCGGCAACACTTCGCCTTGAGTTAATTGACGATGTTCAACATTGACGGGATCGTTTCTGGATTTGACACCAGCGGCATCATCGATAGCCTGCTCGGATTCCAGCAACAACAAATCGATACGTTCAACTCGCGCAAAGCCGAGGTCGCCACCAAGCAGACTTCGTTTAAAGGCATCGAGGCGCAACTTGTCACGCTTCAGTCCTCGTTGACGCGTCTCAACCGCGCCACCAACTCGGTCTTTGACGCCCGGGTTGCCTCCAGCACCAACGAAGACGTCGTTACCGCAACGGCCGGCAGCGGTGCGATCGCCTCCAATTACCAAATCAGCGTCGAGCAACTCGCCACCGCCCACCAGGTCGCCTCGCAAGGCTTCTCCTCGACCACCGATCAAATCGCCAGCGGCGATATCACGTTCAAAGTCGGCGACCGAGCCGAACAGACGATCAATATCAACGCCAGCAACAATACGCTCAAAGGCTTCGTCAACACGATCAATGAGCAAGTCGAAGACATCAATGCGAGCATCGTGTTCGACCAAGCTGCCGGTTCCCATCGCATCCTGCTGTCTTCAAAACGCACCGGTGCAGCGAATACCATCACCGTCAACAGCGCGCAAGATCCGCTGAGCGGTGTGCTGCCCGATTTTTCAGGCCCCGCCGTTCAACCCCCGCTCAACGCGATCGTCAAACTCGGCTCGGGTATCGGGGCCATCTCGGCCGAATACGACTCCAATACCGTCGATGGCCTGATCGAAAACGTCGCCCTGGAACTCAACAAGGCCGATCCCGGCGGTGTGATCAACATCAATATCGAAGCCGATACCGAATCGGCCAAGGAAGCAGTGCAAGGATTCGTCGATAACTTCAACACGATCATCGAATTCATCGACACGCAATCGCGGTACAACCCCGATACCGAAGTCGGCAACCCACTGCTGGGCGATCGGTCGGCCAGCACCATCAAGAACAAATTGCTGACCATCGTCTCCGAAACGGTGCCCGATTCCGCCGTCGCGCGGCTCAGTGAAATCGGTGTCGATCTGGACCTGCAGGGGAAACTGGCCATCGATTCTGCAAAACTGGACCAGGCCCTCAAAGGCGAACTGGAAGGTATCGACGTCAAAGACATCCGAAATCTGTTCGGACTCAATGGCGTCTCCACCAGCTCCGGTGTCCGATTCCTCGGCGGCACCGGACGAACCGAGCCGTCTCAAACGCCCTACGAAGTCGACATCACACAAGCCGCCGAGCAGGCATTGGTCACCGCCACCAACGCCGCCGCAGCAAGCATCGTGGTCGATGGAACCAACAACAGTTTTGAAATCACCG
This sequence comes from Stieleria sp., assembly GCF_041595215.1. Lineage (NCBI taxonomy): Bacteria > Pseudomonadati > Planctomycetota > Planctomycetia > Pirellulales > Pirellulaceae > Stieleria > Stieleria sp. The sequence goes on from NZ_JBFHKV010000152.1 coordinate 6,393, forward strand.
TCGACAGTATCGTCAGCGAAACCCTGACACTGAATCCCGGAACCTACACCACCAGCGAATTGGCCGCCCACCTCGAATCGGTCATCAACAGTTCCTCCACCCTCGGCGTCCACCAGGTCGATGTCAGTGTCGGCAGTGACAACCGACTCAGTATCACGACCGAGGCTTACGGTTCCGCCGCCAACATCTCCAGCCTGAACGGCACCGCAGCGTCGATCCTCGGATTTACCGGCAGCGAAAACGATGCCGGTCAAAACGTGGCCGGTCGCTTCCTGGTCAATGGCGTCGAAGAAATCGCCAAAGGAACCGGACGAATCCTCACCGGCGATCCCGACAACGAAAACACCGCCGACTTGCGGGTCGAAGTCACCCTCACGGCCGCCCAGATCAACTCCGGTAGCGAGGCCGAACTCACGGTGACGCAAGGCATCACCGGTCGCCTCAACGACTACATCCGCAGCGTCTTGGATGCCGAAACCGGACTGCTCAAGACAGTCAACGAAACCTTCGAATCCAGAATCGCGTCGATCGACAAGTCCATCGAACAGGTCGAAAAACTGACCGAATCCAAACGTGAATACCTGATCGCAGAATTCACGGCGCTGGAAAGCATCATCAACGAACTGCAGACCACCGGGAACTTCATTTCAACCCAATTAACGTCGCTGGGTAACTTCAGCAACAACAAAAAGTAACACTCCATACGGCAACTTCACACGGCATTTGTGCACAGGGGATAGTGAATGAATCTGCTCAAGACCTACCAACGAACGAGTATCAAACGTGGCTGGACACGCGTCGATTTGCTGCTGATGCTTTACGATCGTGCGATCGGCGAAATCGAATCCTGCGAAATTGCCGCCGAAGCAGGAGATCAAGCGCTGTATTGCAAACACGAGTTGGCGCTGCGAAAAACCATCATGACGATTCACGCGGGACTCAAACCCGACGAAGACGAAGTCGCCTTCAACATCGCGCGTCTGCTGCATTTCGTGATGGTCCAGTTCGACGCCAAGGACTACGCAACCGGCAAGAAGCTCCTCGGTCAGATTCGAGACGGCTTTGCCCAAATCGCCGACCAAGCCAACGAGATGGAACGTCAAGGCACCATCCCCGCGCTCCCCGAAACCGACACCTTCGAATCGATCGCCTAATCGGGGCCTGTTGATTGAGCGAGTCGAGCGACGGCGTGGGGGAGTTCAATCAAATGGCAGTGTCGTCAGGAACCGTTGCCCGAAACGGCCGTAGTCTTGACCGTCGACATCTCCGTCGCCGTCGCTGTCGAAAGCAGAGTTGAACAGCGGGTCGTTCTGCGATTTCAAAAATGTCAATCCGAAACGGCCATAGTCTTGGCCGTCGACGTCGCGGTCGCCGTCGCTATCTCCATAGAGTGCAAAGAACCCGTCTGTTTCTGCGACCCCAAATTCAAACGTTCCGCCCGAAAGTTGATCACCGTCTCCATCAAGGATGACGGTGCTGCGACGGCGACGGACTTTCGTGGGATCGATCGTCAAGTCATAGTTGCCGTCGACCAATGCATGATTCGCGCCACGCGTCATCGCTCCGCTGAACGCGAGGGTGGCGACCGTATTTCCTTGGACCGTCGCAACCGTCACGCTGTGATCGACGAGTCCACCACCGGTGCCACGCTTTCTGACTTGAAATGCACCCGGATCGATCTCGACGTAACCTTCGATTTCAACGTTGACCTCGGTCACGGTGGATCGTTGAGTGTCATCGGGACGGTTGTTCAAGACGACTCCACCAACTTGGGCAACGTCGAACAATTGCAGCGTATAGAAAAACGCTTCGTCCGTTCGAATTCCCCATTCGGTCCCGAGAGGATGGTCCTGGTACGTCCTCGACGAAAAGTCTCCGCTATAGCTCGGGGCGAAGAAGAGATCTGCAAAGGCTCCTACCTTGATTCCGCCGCGGTAGACGACATCTACGATCAAATCGCCGCCGAACACGATCGGACTGGTGGAATGGAGGGTATCGAGCTGCCCTCCGGTAAACTTGGTCACCGGCCCCAATGCGATGGGGTCATCCGCATCGAGATACAGCTCATTGAATCGAAGCTCCAGATCACCATCAATCGTGATCTGTACCATCTGATTGATGCGAACATCGTTGATCTCCTTCAAGCGAATCACGGACGGAATCCCACCCTGCTCGACTTCGAACCGACCGTTGCCCAGCGGCAGATTCTCCGTCCTGTAGACTGCGTTGGTGGCTCCCGTGCCGATGATTTCAACATTTTGGCGGCTTTGCGGTATCCCGTTCACCCATTGCCCTTCGATCAGAATCCCACCGGGAAGGGAAAAGAAGCCGTCACGGAAATCAACGACAACGCGACTACGATAGGTTCCGTTGTCGAAGGCCCCCATTTGAATCGACAACGAGCGGGTCGTGGCCAAAGGAGTCGACGAGAAAATCTGCGTCGGCAAGGTATAGCTGACCACCTGCAGGTCGCTACCGCTGAGTTCCACATACACGTCGCTGGATAGCGAATCAGGCAGAACGACCTCGACGTCCCCGCCGATCGCAATCTGGTAGTCCTCCACTTCACCGTCGGCGGCATAGCCCGTGGGGTCGGTGATGGCCTCTGATGCGAGTCGAACTCGGGCCATGCGGCGGCCCGGTTGGACGTCCGCGGGAACGTTGTAATTGAACGTTTGCAGACCAGGGATCACGTCGGCACCGGTACGAATTCTCTCATCAGTTTCCCAAATCCCGTCGTCATCCCAGTCGATCCAGGCGGTGACTTTCCCGCTTGATGCGTTTTGTAGATCGATATTGAATCCGGCCATTTGCCCGGGTTCGATATCGCCGAATAAAACGCCGTCCTCATCGGGCCCGTCGCCGTCGGCGTTTGGCGACGGCATCCCATCGGTTTCGACATCGCGGGTCGCTCCCAGTCTGGGTCCCGCCGCCACGTGGTAGGCACCGCGGTCAGCGAGCAACGTCGGATAAGGCGCCGGGGCATCTCCAAAATCGGGCGCGTTGATGTTGCGATGCCAAACAAAGCCGTCGTCTCCCGCGGACGCAGTCACAACGTCCAGATCACCGTCCTGATCCAGGTCGACGATGGCGATTGGATTCGGTGCATCGATCGACCGCACCAACACTTCGGTAAAGTTCTCAGCCCCATCGTTGCGGTACCAAACGACTTGATCGTCATCAACAAGTGTCGCCGCCACATCGAAGTCACCGTCACCGTCCAGGTCACCGGTTTGGACGGTGCCGACCGGATTGCCCGCCGATCGAATCGTTCCACCATCGAACCAAACGCCGGTCCCGCGATTCTCGAACCATTCGATCGTACCGGTCGATGCTCCCGTCAGCAGATCAAGATCACCATCGCCATCGATGTCGGAAACGTCGAACGACACAAACGTACGATTGGCAACCCCGCCCAGGCTGTCGATCCCAAAGCCTGACGCCCCCAGGTTTTCAAAGTAGACAATTCCCGTGGAATCGTTGGCCGTTTCGTCGGAGACAAAAATGTCCAGGTCACCGTCGCCTTCAAAGTCGACGAGGGTCAGGTCGCGGGGCGTGTCCGCAATGAAACCAAACGTGCTCGTCGATCGGAAGTCAAAGTTCATGTCACCCCGGTTGGCAAACCAATACACGCTATCGTCGCGAGGTACCCCGAACGCGATGTCGATATCGCCGTCTCCATCAATGTCGCCAACGTCTAACGTGGTCACCCCGAATGATGAGAATCTGTTGTTGATCGAACGAGCCACAAAAACTCCAGGGGAAGTATTCTCATACCAGGAAACGACTCGGTCGCCCGCGCCCTGTGCGATGACAATGTCCGTGTCACCGTCCCGGTCCAGGTCACTGGCAACAATCTCGGTCGCGTTGACCTGGTCGATCACGTGCTGCTCAAACCGCTCCCCACCGTCATTTTCGAAGTACAGCAACTGGTTCGTCGCGGGGGACGTCGCAATCAAATCCACGTCGCCATCACCGTCGATGTCAGACGTTGTGAACGCTGCAATTTCCGGCGTTCCTGCCACTCCGATCAACTCGTGCGGCAACACCACGTCTGTCGCGGCAAGCCCGCCGATCGTCAGCGGATAGTCTTCTACCTCACCATCGGCTGCTTCGCCGATCACGCTGAGCCCTCCCGCTGTGGACAATCGAAAGCGGGCGAACGACAACCCCGGTTTGGCATCGATGGGCACATCAAAATTCAAGGTACTGAAACCACTCACCAGCGATACGGAGGAGGCGATCTTTTCCGATCCGCCGTCCCACCGGCCGTTGCGGTTGAAGTCGATCCAGGCATCGAGCTTCGCCGGACCACCTTGAACGTTGACGATCAGCGATGCCCCGACTTGGCCGACGCGTAGGCTTCCGATCGTGACCCCGTCTTCATCAGCCCCGTCCGACTGCGCGACGACGGACGGAACTCCTTCCGCTTCGGTGTCCCGCTGAAACCCGAGCGTTGGGCCGGTCGCAATGTGTCTGGCCCCATCGGCTGCCAACGTGGTCGGGTAGGGTGCCGGCGCGTCACCGAAGTCGCTGGCCAACAAATCTCGGCGTTCCAAAACCTCGCCGCAGAGTCGACGCCGTCGCGGGTGCACCCGATCGCGCGATCGCAACCGGTTCGTGCGTGCATGCTGTTTCATCGTCTCCGCCGTCTCACTTCCACGTCTCACTTCGCCGCCTATCGAAAGCTGATGGCCGAATTTTAACTCAACGCCGCAGCGTTTGCCGGCAAGCCACCGCAATCTG